>DAOVJF010000238.1 GCA_030673355.1 Planctomycetota bacterium
TCTGGAAACTAAAATTTAAAGTTCCCCTCGTCTGGAGGGGAACTGTTGTGTGAATGTTTTACTGCTACTCCCCAGAATGTTTCAATTGGGGGGTGGGAGGATGTGTTGTCTTCCGCAGTCAGAACAAACCTGAATTTTCTTGCCTGCGAAATCAAGTATCTTGAGGTTGAACGACTGGCAAAAAGGACAGCCGACCAATGACATCATGTCTTCGAGGTACTCAAGGAGATCCTCCATGCGTTCCTCTTTAGACACGTCCACCTTCCCATCCCTCACAACGTCGCCTTCAGGGGAGAGCAAGCTTTGGTAGAACCTTAAGTCGTTAAGCATGGCTCACCCTCGGTCTCGTGTGAGATGGGGTACTTGTGTGGAATACTTTATGTTAATTTTTAATGTTCAGACTGAGCCACATACATAGGACTCACTTTTAGTATAATCCTTTGTTCGTTTAATGGCAATAGGTAATTATGGTTAAATGCCTTGAATTTGAGAGAAATATGCCGTAAATACAAAATCAGTTTTTATTCTATACAACCTTATTTTATTTTGACTGTCAACCAGTTAAGTTTGCCGCATCGATCGATTCACGAATTCTGTCCTCGATCAGGGGCAGCGTCGTTTCATGGAAAGTTTTACCGAGGCTCGTTACCGTACCTTCAGCGTCGATAACAACAATATAAGGGAACATGTCGATATTCAAATTCGCATGGAGCAAACTGCCTTCGTCCAGGAGTAACGCGAACTGATTGTAACCTGCATCACCCATCCAGTTCACTTCATCCCTTGTAGCATCAGTAACCCCAAAAATATACAAGTCCTCATACCCGAATGACTCGTACAATCCTGACAGAAAATCCATCTCCGCTTCCATATCCTCCGGTGGATACAGGGAATATGCGTATGTCTGCACCGAGAAGAAGAACAGGACCGTTGGTTTATCCAAAGCCACAGCATCCATGAGACGCCATGTAGCATCGCCATGAGTTGTACCCTCGAGCGGATGCAGTTCATTCTCACCGGCGAAATTTTTTCCGATCAAGAGTGGCCAGACATTAACCAGACCCAGGGTTGCACTTGACCCGGTGTATTGGGGCATAAATCCCTGGAACTGCTCCGGCAGGCCCTCATCACCGGGTAAGAGGCTCTGGAATTCGATCGGAAGATTGATGTCCGGGGGAATATATTCCCACTGGATAAGGTACCAGCCCTCATCGGTAATTTTAAAAACGAGCTGATGGTGCATCCGGTACCAGATTTCCTCACCATTTTCCCAAACCTTCAGTTCCAGCCAGGTATCGGCCATGTACGTGTCCGCGCCGGTGAAATAACCATAATTGAAATGATGGTTTGTTTCGAGCAGGGCATTGCTGCCGCCACTTGTGAAGAGAGTCATGAATTCATTTTCAGCCTCTTCATTGGTAAGGAGTATGCCGTTGGTGACAATTCCAAACGTCGGGCTGAGCCAGGTATTAAAACGATCCATATCCCGGGACGAGAAGTCATTATTGAACAGGTCAAAATAACCTGGCGGGATTGTCCTTTGAGTAAACGGATCTACCTGACCTTCCGGAGGTGGACCGCCGTAGAGACCCTGCATCAGAAGAAGACCGAGGGATAAATGAATGAATTTGTTTAATAGAAAGCTTCCAGCGAACACCTGTCCATCACCTCAATGAAAACGCGCACCCAATCTGATGCGCGTATATTCTCACAGTGAAAATCTTACCACAACCCGGACTATATTTTCTAGAATATAAAGCTTCCGCCGATATGGAGGTCGCCATCCACAAATCCGGCCTGACCGGTGAATTGGGGGCCTATGTAATATCGAAGGCCATATGTGAACCCACCAAACAAAGTCCGGTCACCGGAGTTGAACTCAGCTATTGCTATCATATTTTCGGAAAACTCGAGATCGATCCCACCGAAAACTTCAAAATCGTCGTTGGCGCTTCCGGTAGCGTAACTGATTCCGCCGTGAAGGCTGGCGTTCTGGGTAGCTCTCTGGCCGAGTTCAAAGAACTTGCTGGCCACGATATACCACATGGTTGAGTTCTCCGACGAGACATCGGAAATAGTGACACCCCCGGCGGCACCGGGAAAAGTTTCAGTCTCAGGCATAAACAGCCATTTACCAAAGAAACTGAAACCACTGTCTCCTTTATCCGGGCGAATAGTACCGACTCCCAGCTCTAAGTGTTCGGAAATCGAACCGGTCACGTTCAGGGTCCAGATAGAATTGTCATTATTATCCAGGAAGTTAAGAGCTATCCACGCGTGCTCCAACGGTGTAATATCAGCGGTTGGATTTACTATAAGACCCGTGGGTCCGAAAATTGTTGGCTCCGCAGCGGCTGGGACAACCAGGATAAAAAATACCGCGAATGCACATACGGCAAGAAAGACTCTTCGCATCGCGTCTCTCCTTAGGTTATTTTTTTTTCAAGCATGAAAAATACGAATTTCCTCGACCACCCCGGTGGCGTTTCGAGGGTTGATACAAAACATTTATTGAAGTTTACATAAAATATTATTCGGTGTCAAACAACATCTCGAGACATTCCGCCAACGGTTATAGCAACACATTAATATCCACTGAAGCGGATGCCTGGTTGCCATCCGAATCGGTTACGATCACAGAAAGTGAAACCACCCCCGGTGAGGCGGGTGTCAGCCAGATTGTAACCCGGCTTGCAGGATCGGGGATTTCCCCGTCCGAGACCACCCATAAGTAATCGAGCTCAGCGGCGCTATCTTTGTTATCTTCGGCCACACAGGTCAGAAGGACCTGCTCATTGACATGGATTTCCTCACGATCGATTGAAATCTGGCTGATGAAAGGCTGCTCACGTTCACTGTCATCACCGGAACCGAATTCGTCCTCTATCCACTGCCATAAAAGGTAGGATGCGATCGCTTCACAACTGGTCAATGCCGGAACTGCGACACAAAGTGAAAGAATGACAACAATTATTGAAAAAAACTTTTTGGGCATAGACAATCCTCCGACTAAGAGTTTACACAGTATAACAAGAAGATACGAACATGTCACGACAGGTTCAAAGGGAGAAGGGGACCGGGAAACGGGTTGAATCCGGGGAACTCTGTGAGCAGACTCAAAGGCTGTATTACTCTCGGTTTACCATATTTTTAACCCCTGGAAATCCTGAATATATTACGAGCCGGCAAATAGATAAGATGATCTAAGTCCCCTTTCCTATTGCAAATAATCCCAGGAACTTGTATCCTGCTTCCGGTCAAAAATTTGGATGACTTGTTAAAACAATTGGGAGAGGAGAGGGATTAACATGTCAGAAACCACAGAAACACGTCCTGTCAAAGGCGAACTACTTCACGAGGGTAAAGCAAAGAAGGTTTTTAAAACGGACCGTGAAGACCTGTTAATCCAGGAATTCAAAAACGATGCCACCGCTTTCGACGGAACCAAGAAAGGCACGATCGAGGGCAAGGGGACGGTAAACTGCCAGGTATCGGCCATGATGTTCAAATTACTCGCTGAGAATGGGATTGAAAATCATTATGTCGAGCTTCTGAGCGAGAACGCGATGGCGATCCTTCCCGTTGAGATTATCCCGGTGGAAGTGGTTGTGCGAAATATTACCGCCGGGTCGCTGGTCAGGCACCGCGGTTTCGAGGAGGGGAAAAAACTCGATCCGACAATAGTCGAGTGGTACCTGAAGAACAACGAGCTTCACGATCCACTGATTAACGATAGTCACATTCTTGCGTTTGGTTATCTTGATGAAGACGGTATGGCGTTACTCCGAGAGAAAGCGTTGAAAATAAACGAGATTTTATTAGAATTCTTTGCCGGAATCGGAATCGACCTCGTCGATTTCAAACTCGAATTCGGGCGGCGTCCGGACGGCAGTATTATCCTGGCGGATGAAATATCCCCGGACACCTGTCGTCTCTGGGACAAGGAAACCGGCAGGAAACTCGATAAGGACCGTTTCAGGTTCGACCTTGGCGATGTAGAGGAAGCGTACCAGGAAATTCTGAAACGCACGGCAACGGCAAATTGATTTATTGATTTAAAGAGTCGGCGAGTCCCAAACTCTGATGCACTTTAATCCCGATAATGAAAGCAGTAACGATAAGCAGGAAGAATCCTGCGGAGTATTCGGCATATACGCACCACATACGGATACCGCACGTCTGACGTATTATGCACTGTATGCACTCCAGCATCGCGGACAGGAGTCGGCAGGGATCTGCGTATCGAACAACGGGCACATGTCGTGCTATTCGCGCATGGGCCTCGTAAACCAGGTTTTCAATGACGAAATCCTCAACATACTGAACGGCCACATCGCGACCGGGCACACAAGGTACTCAACAACCGGATCATCGGTAATACAGAATGCCCAGCCGATCCTAATCGAAAAAAAGCAGGAAGTAATGGTGGATGGGAAGAAACGGAAAAAAAACATCTCCCTTGCCCTTTCTCATAATGGCAACCTCGTCAATACCCGCGAACTGAAGATAAAATGTAACGACCTGGGCCTTTCTTTGAACACTACATCGGATACGGAAATCATGGCCCGGTTAATCCACCACGAATATACAAAGTCATTAGATATAGAAGAAGCCCTGAAAAAGTACCTTCCAACGTTTAAGGGCGCATTCGCGGTGGTTATTCAAACCTCGAACGAGCTTATAGCTGTCCGTGACGATATTGGCATACGTCCGCTTGTCGCCGGTTACCTTGGGGACAAAGACGATCCCGATGGATGGGTGGTAGCGAGTGAAACCTGTGCTTTCGACATCATCGGCGCTCACCTTTCTTTTGACCTGACACCGGGAACGGCACTGATAATTGATAAAAATGGCCCTAGAAATCTCCAGTGGCGATCCGATACCGACCCGGAACAGCTTTGCGCGTTTGAATATATTTATTTCGCCCGACCCGACAGCCTGTTCCGTGGGAAACTCATCCACTCAATCAGGCAGCGGATGGGGGAAATACTGGCCAGGGAAAGTCCGGTAGATGCAGATATTGTTGTTTCAGTGCCGGACTCAGGAACGCCGCATGCGATTGGATTCGCACGGGAAAGCGGAATTCCCTACACTGAGGGCTTGATTAAAAATCGATACGTCGGGCGGACTTTCATCAGTCCGGTATCA
>DAOVJF010000196.1 GCA_030673355.1 Planctomycetota bacterium
ATCGGGCACCTGCTTTTTTAGCCTTTCTATGGCTGCATCGAAAAATTCGGTATTCAAAGTGGTTTGTGCGATAACACCAAGTTTTTCAGGGGGATTCTCGAAAACCGGGAGTTCATCGAGATCACTCGCTGTAAGGGCTTCATCGTTGACAAAATCCCTCAACGCTACTATTTCAGGGTGATCTTTCAAACCGAGAATAAGAATTTTGTAACCTTCGTCATAAAGCTCTCTCACTATCCGCTGGGCTTTTTTTACGAACATGCATGTGGCATCGATAATCCTGAAATTCTTTGCCTCCATCTCTTTGTAAATCGACGGCCCTATTCCGTGACTGCGAACTACAACATGACTGCCGTCCGGGATTTCTTCGATTGTTTTCGCGACCTTGACTCCGAGCGCTTTCAAGGTCCTGACTACCTGTGGATTATGGATCAACGGCCCGTAGGTGTAGATAGTCCCCTTATCCTCTTTAATTTCATAAAGGACCGTATTTAATGCACGTTCGACACCGAGACAGAATCCTGCCTTCTCAGCGACAAGGATCTCCACGTCCTGTTCTTTCCGGTCGGGAGATTCGGCAAGGGTTTTCTTTTCAACCTGTTTCTTCAATTTAACACTCGTTTATCATTATAACTTTCCTGGCTTCAACTTCAAAACCCTAATGATGGTAATATCTCTTTCCGCATATGGGGTGAGTCATATGTTATAATCCGACCCGCCCTGATGTCTCGACGACTGAGTGGGTTAATGGTGCAATTTTATATGTATTTGAGAGGACAATGCTATGCCTGACAATAACAACGAAGAAAAGAAGCCGAAATTCAAGATTGTTGATAGACGCAGAATCGATGTGGATAAAATTGAGCCTGCAAGTACACCAGTCGAGGGTGAACCTTCATCCACACCAGAGGACGGTAAAGCCCCTGATTTAAAAGCCGTAGGCGGTGATGAAAAAGAACCGGAAATCCTGGATGAAGAGCAATCGGAACCGGATTTCAAGGTCGCTGAGGACACTGAACCCCCTCCCGAACCTTCGGAAGAAACCGAAAGCGCCGGCCAGGATCCACTGGAGTATTTAAATATTGCGCTATCCTTCCTTCAGACCCTGGTTTCTGTCAGTTGGGTACATCTCGGATTAGTCCCGCACCCTCAAACAAAACTTGTAACTAAAAAACTCGAGGATGCTAAAAATTCAATTGAGATGTTCGAATTGATCTATGGAAATGTTCGTGATGACCTGCCGCCCCAACTTGTGGTTGAGCTTGAGAGGACTCTTCAGGACATGAAAGCGAACTATGTTAACCAGTTGTCATAGGGTGGAATTAAAAATCCATTAAACATAAAGTCCTTCAGAATGGGTTACCCAGATTTTAAAAGCATGTAAGTTTCTATTCATACCATGGCCGGAATACCGCATATAGCTATCCTTGGTCGTCCTAACGTAGGAAAGAGTACACTTTTCAATCGTCTTGTCGGACGGCGCACGGCAATTGTCGACGCTGAACCGGGTATCACCCGCGACCGGATTGAGGGAACCTTTGAATGGGAAGGCCGCAGTTACAGGATTTCCGATCTCGCCGGATGGGATGAGGACCCGGCAAATCCATTCGCGAAGGAAACCACCGACCAAATCAATAAAATTGCGGATGACGCCGATGTCCTGGTCCTTCTGGTCGATGGCCGGGACGGGCTTACCGAATGGGACAGGTCACTTGCTGGTAAACTAAGGGTCGTTACAGCCCCGGTTATACTGGTTGTTAATAAATGCGATACTGTTCAGGCTTTCGATAAGGTAAACGCGTTTTACGAATTAGGGATTGGGGAACCTGTCCCCATTTCCGCGACCCATAATCTGAATGTCGATGAGTTGCTGGACCGGGTTGCAGAACTCACAAGGGATATCGAAATTCCCGAACAGGTTGAAGATGATAATGAAAAGATTACAGTTTCAATTCTTGGGAGGCAGAACTCGGGTAAAAGCACCCTGTTTAACGCCCTTGTCGGGGATCACCGGGCTATCGTCAGTGATATTCCGGGTACGACCCGTGATGCGGTAGATACAGGAATTGAGGTTGATGGAGAACGGTTCATATTTATCGATACGGCAGGATTGAAAAAACGCTCCCGTGTATTGCCGGGTGTGGATTATTACGCTACGAGGCGTACCGATATGGCCCTTGCCAGATGCGAGGTCGCTTTACTTCTGGTAGACTGCACGGAAGGTGTCACGGATACCGACCGGAAAATCGCCGGCCTGATCCAGAAAGCGGGCCGTGCCTGTGTTCTTGTGGCCAGCAAATGGGACGAATCGGACGATGAAACCGGCCATAGGCATAAATTTGAGGAACATCTCCGTGAGAAGCTTCATTTCGTTACATATGCCCCGATCGTTTTTACATCGGGCCTTTACAATACTGGAACCGGGGAGTTATTTCCGGTAATAAGAAATGTGTGGGATGAATATCACAGGAAGGTTTCCACTAGTGAATGGAATACAGCGATGAACGACGCGGTTGAATACCGGCCGCCGCCATCGTTTCGTGGAAAACTCCTTAAGTTGAATTACATCACCCAGATCGGGATCGCTCCGCCAAGGGTGGCGATTTTTGCGAATCAGCCCGATTTCCTTTCGGATCAGTACAAGAGATACCTTGAGAGATTTTTCAGAAGGCGATTCGGGTACCAGGGTTCGCCGATACTTATCAGCATCAGGAAAAAGAGCAAGGCAAAGTAATGCAAGATCAAGTGACAACGAACTGGGAGATGTTACCGATTACGAAGGCAGTACTTGTAATCACTGTATCGTACCTGGTTGGGTCGATTCCAATAGGACTTATCGTCGCGCGAATCGCTCGCGGGATCGATATACGCGAGCACGGTTCAGGGAACATCGGACTAACCAACATAATTAGAACACTTGGATGGGGACCTGGATTAATCACCGGCTTTGTGGATTTCCTTAAGGGTTACCTGCTTGTATTTATTGCCATGAGGATGTTCGATCCTACTGATTTCGGTGGAGTGTACTCTATTTATGAAATAATTATCATCATTGTTGCCGCCATTACTATGCTTGGGAATATATATCCTGTTTTCTTACTGTTTAAAGGTGGAAAGGGAGTCGCAACAGGACTCGGCGTCATGAGCGCACTGCTCGGGGTATATATTTTCATCCCGATTGCGGTCTTTGGATTGATCCTGTTGATTTTCCGATTTGTTTCAATGGCTAGTATCGCCGCCTCGATTTCGGTGCCTTTAACTGTCCTCTTACTCACATCAAAGCTTCCTTTCATCAATATTGAAAGCCAAAGCGCGTTGGCTATTCTTTTAACATTCACATGGGCTGCTGCCATTTTGATATTAGTCAAGCATACTAAAAACCTGAAAAAAATTATCGCCGGCAAGGAGCCCAGGATCGGAAAACCTAAAGAACCCGAACTTCCAGCGCCTGAATCGGATGATAAAATCGGTGAGAATGTCGAAGTGATAACGAAAAGTGAGACCATAGATGTGTAGCCGGCACAAACACGAGGTTGGAATTATCGGCGCTGGTGCATGGGGTACCACAATAGCCGCTCACCTTAGCCGTAATGGCCATCCCTCGCTTATCTGGGCACTCGAACCGGAAGTTGTAAATGAAATAAACACAGACCACAAAAATTCCATATTTTTAAAGGATATTGAGCTTCCGGAATCTCTCACTGCAACAGGGAAATTATATGATTTTGAAAATATCGACTGGCTTATAATCGTGGTTCCATCCGCATATTTCGCCGATGTAACAGGTAAGCTGCAAGGTCATGTAAAAATGGAAACCCCAATTGTCTCAGCGACAAAGGGATTTATCTCATCCGATTTAATGAGGCCCACAGAACATCTCGAAAGGCTGTTCCCTGACAATTCAATCGGTGCCCTGAGCGGACCGAACCTCTCAAGGGAAGTCGTCATGGGACTTCCCGCTATCAGCCTTGTCGCGTCCTCCGATGACAATCTCGTTAAGGAATTCCAGCACATTCTTTCATCAGACCGGTTCAGGGTTTATGGCGGAAACGACATGACGGGCACTGAACTCGGTGGCGCGCTTAAAAATATCATCGCGATAGCAGCCGGAATGGTCGACGGCCTGAAACTTGGCGAGAATTCACTGGCCGCCCTGATAACCCGGGGCCTTGCGGAAATGATTAAACTTGGAGGCAGGCTCGGTGCCGAGACAAGGACATTTTTCGGTGTAAGCGGACTGGGGGACCTGGTCTGTACATCACAGAGCACCCTGAGCAGGAATCACGAGGTTGGACGACGGGTCGCGTCCGGTGAGAAACTTGATGTCATACTTGCGTCAAGACCGTCTGTCGCTGAGGGTGTAGTGACTACTAAGCATGTCCAGGAATTTTCATCGATGCACGACCTGGACATGCCCATCACCAACGCTGTTTACACGGTTCTTTTTGAAGATCGCGACCCTAAACATGCTGTCTATGAACTGATGACGCGTTCGCTGAAGATGGAATAAAATTACCATTCGATATAATATGCTGGATGAAATCACAGCGAGTCCGAATGTCCGGCCAGACCCAGAAAACCCTTGAGCATTCACGAATCACGGTTGGGATAGTCACCTACAACTCCGCCGGTACGATCGAAGCTTGTCTTGAATCGGTAAAAAACCACCTCAAGGACGCTATCCCGACTGTTATTGTCCTCGATAATGCATCTTCGGACGGAACTTTAGATGTATTGAAAAAAATCAAAAAGAAATTCCCCTACCCGCTTGAAATTTTAAACCATGATAAAAATCGGGGTTATGCATGGGGTGTTAACCGGATTGCCGAACAGGTTAACACCGAATGGATTTGCTTTATGAATCCGGACGCAAGGCTTCTTGCGCCATGTTTTGATTATGCAAGGGAAGTTATCAGGAAAGTGCCCACTTGCGGGGTTATCAGTGGAATAATTACCGATCCCGATGGTGAACCGCAGGAGTCGGGAGGAGCCTTCCCTACCCCATTGATGGCAATCTGGGACTGGTGCGGCCTGAGGCACATCTTTCCGCGGGTAAACTGGTCGACCACCATCAAACTCGATATCAGGAATAACAAGCGGCTTAAGCGTATAGATTACCCCACCGGTGCTTTCTGGATTTTACGATGGGAGGTTTTTAACAGGGTCGGGCCGTTCGATGAGAGATTTTTCCTGTATTTCGAGGAAACTGACTTTTGCAAACGGGCCAGGGAAATCGGCTGGCCCTGTTACATTCATCCTGGGATAAGAATTGAGCATAACAAGGGCGCGAGCTTTACTGAATCTCCGAATATAAATGATCCCGATTACCGGGACCCGTTATCGATCTATTTCGAGAGCCTGTGGAAGTATTTGTACAAGCACTTTCCCCAATGGAAAGTAAAAAATGCAATCAGAATAATAAGAGCTTTTTTAAGGCTAAGGAAGCTTATCAAAAAGGATGAGAAATCGGAAAAGATACTGACTACGTTCGAGGACGGGTTAACGAAAGCAGAGGGTTATTCAGACCAATCCCGTTGAATAATTATTGATTCGAGATCAGGGACAACATCTTTTCTTACATTTCAATCTAATAACAACTAACCGCGTGGCGGCGACCTAAACGGGTGGCGTTGACAAGCTCAGTGAGACATCTTCATCCTGCAAGCCTCGAAAATCTCCGCGTCGAACGTGCTTGTCGACGTTAATCAATTCTAAAACAGGTTTGCTA
>DAOVJF010000243.1 GCA_030673355.1 Planctomycetota bacterium
CTTCATTCCGATGGCGGTAAAACTGTAAAAACCCTCATCGACGAGGTGATCGGGCGCATCGGCGAGAACATGGGCCTGAGACAGGCTGTCCGCTTCACCACAAGCGGACCCGGTGTCGTTCATTCTTACATTCACCCCCCCGGAAAACTCGGTGTCCTTATTGAACTGGGCATGGACGACGGCGGGGATATTGGTAAAGCCGATGAGCTTGCCCATGAACTCGCGCTGCAGATCGCGTTTGCCGATCCTGCCTACATTTCTCCGGATGACATTCCCGAGGACGTTCTCGCCAAGGAACGGGAGATCGCCGAGGGTAAAGCTAAGGAGCAGGGCAAGCCGGAACATATCATTCCGAAAATCACCGAGGGCATGATCAGAAAATTTTATTCCGAGGAATGCCTTGTCGAGCAGGTGTACGCGAAGGAAAACAAAATGTCGGTCAAGGACGTGATCAAGCAGTCCGGCGTCCCCGGCGCGACTGTAAAAAGATTCGCTAGATTCGCGTTGAAGTAGGGATTTTCTGATTTGACAGGAGTTAATTAACCCCCGGAAGTCCGGGGGTGATTTTTCATTAATATATTTTTGACTGAGCAATCTCAGTGCGTACGTTTGTGTCGATTAAGGACATTTGAAACGTCTGACTTCACCGTTTGTTCCGTTTGTGCCTGCCGATCCGGCTGCACCGGCATCTCCTGCGCCGATGCCACTACCGCCGGTGCCCGCCGCACCGGCAGTACCGCCATTCGCGGTGATTGTGCCGTTATTAGTGAGGTCTTCGTAAATAAGAACGATGATACCACCATTGCCGCCGGCGCCACCTCCGCCTCCACCGCCGCCACCGTTCCCTCCAAAACCCTCTCCATCCGCACCGTCGCCTCCATCGCCTCCATCGCCACCAATAGCCGTGATTATTCTAGTCGCGTTATTCGTCAACTGTTGCGCGGCGATAAAGACAGCGCCTCCGGTGGTCCCACTCGATCCACCTCCACCGCCGCCCCCACCGGTAGTACCATCAGCAGCGCCGCCCCCGCCGCCCGCGCCGCCTCCGCTTCCAGCGGAGGATTTGAACAGAACGGAATAAGCGTCAGTAGGGAACACTCTCCAGGCAGTAAAATTGGTTATGTTCCTCGCTCCACCATAATTGGCGTTCGGTGCAGTTACCAACCCGGCATTGCCACCGGATGCGCTTGAGCCACCATTATACGCCCCTGCATCCCCACCCCTTCCGCTATTCCCGCCCGCAACACCGTCGAAACTGATCGCGTTTGTTATATCCTCACCGTCAGCTCCATTCGAGCCATCTGATCCGGGGGCATTGCCAGAGCCTCCATCCCCACCGGATTGCCCTGGGGCAGTATCCATTGTTGAGCCACCGCACACTGAGCCTTCCGGCGGTGCAGTCACCTCTGCCCCGGCCGCACCACCGCTGTCAACAGATCCATTAGCGCCAGCGTTACCGTTGGAACCCGCCGCTGTGATAGTGCTGTTGTTTGTCAAAGTTTCCACAACAAAGATCTTGTACCCATTTGTCGTGAGCTGAGCATTAACGGTCAGGTTTAAATAAAACATGTCCCGGTTAAGTGACGTAGTATTGCTGATGATTACAGTGCCATCGCTGCCGTCGCCGAAGTGGTGTCTTGCTTCCATTGTTATTCCTCCTAGTTTATGTTTAAGAACCTTTAATAAATATAAAGGACAATGCGGAAAAATCAAAATACCAGTTGGAAATTTACCACTTCAACAAAACTCAGAGTCATCACCAACAACCATCGGGGCCGTACTTAACCAGGAATGCATCGTACTTTCCGTTTGATGTGTGCTCATCCGGATTATCGTAGCATGGCGGGTCGGTCGGAGCGAAATCGACTGTGGCTTCGAATGAGCCCGCAATGTAGACATTCCCAGTGCTGTCAACTGTAACTTCGTAACCACTATCATTGCCTGACCCGCCCCAAGTCCGTACCCATTGGTAGGCACCGGATGAATCGAACTTGCTGAAGTAGGCATCCGAGCTACCATTAGGGGGGGTGTGGTTATCTGTTCCCGTGCCGGGGTCGAAGTCAACCGTGCCTTTAAATCCGCCAGAGACAAAGATATTCCAGGAGCCGTCCGTTACAATTTCAGGACTAAAAACAATTAACCCACCCCAGGTCTGCGCCCATTGGAAACTGCCGGAAGAATCGAAGCTGGACAGGTAGGTATCCCTTTGACCGTTTGAGCTGTGGTTATCTGTCCCTGGGCCGGGGTCGAAATCCACCGTCCCATGAAATTCACCCACGACATACACATACCCTGAACCATCTGTGGCAACATCAAAGCCCCTAGTGAGTCCTGAAGATTCTCCAGAGCCACCTGACCAACCCCAGGTGCGTGCCCATTGGAAGTTGCCGGAAGGATCGAACTTGCTCAGGAAGGCATCGTAATTACCATTCGGGTTGTGGTTATCTTCGCCAGGGCCGGGGTCGAAGTCCGTTATTTCATTGAACCAGCCCGTGACATAGATATTCTCCGATCCGTCGGTGATGACTCCGCCAGGGATGTCGCCCCCTCCTTGTTCCTCACCACCCCAGGTGCGCACCCACAGGAAACTGCCGGTAGAATCGAACTTGCTCAGGAAGATATCCCAGCCACCATTCGAGGTATGCTCTTCGGATCCACCGCCGGGGTTGAAGTCCACTGTTTCAGTGAAATTTCCAAGGACATATATATTATCCGATCCGTCAATGCAAATATCCCTGCCTGTGTCATCTGAACCTACAGGATCGCCTGGCCCGCCCCAGGTGAGCGCCCACAGGAGATTCCCGGCAGAGTCGAATTTGCTCAGGTAGGCGTCATAATAGCCGTTTGAGCTGTGAGTATCCTCGCCAGGTCCGGGGTCGAAGTCGACTATATCCTGAAATGTGCCGGAGACATAGACATTATCCAACCCATCGACTTTGACACAAACCGATTGATCCCAATCTATCCCACCCCATGTACGCGCCCACAAGAAATTCCCGGCAGAGTCGAATTTGCTCAGGCAGGCATCGAAATGACCATTCGAGGTGTGCGGATCGCCGCCGCTGGGATCGAAATCGACTGTGTCCATGAAACGGCCTGTGACATAAATATTCCCTGATCCATCGACAACAGTACCGATAGCATCATCATATTCAATCCCGCCCCACGTTCGTGCCCAGCCGGTAATTAGAACTTCCTCGACAGGAACATCTATAATGAAATAACCAATCAACGGACCGTCAGCGTCGTTCTCAATCCCATAAATATTTGTGTAATCCAGTCCCGGATAAATAATCTCGACCATGACTTTCAATGGATCGGCCGACGTCAGATTTTCAACCGGGATAATCGTTTCATATGTGCAGAAAAATTCATCTTGAAATACTGGGTACATATTTACATCGTGTCCGCCGGTCCAGGCGTCGGAATAACAACGAATCTGATATTCTTCCATAAGGCCGTCCGGGTTACATTTCGCGGACCAGTCCCAGGGGGAAATATCCAGACAAACATTTCCGCCAAAATTATTTTCATCGACAAAATAAAGCGTGCTTTCATCGCTGTTAATATCAACCACGACCGCTTCATCAACATTTGCGGAAGGCGGGAAGTCATCCAGGTTGGGCGGGGGATCGGGATAGTTGTAATTCGGTTCCCAGTGGGCGATAAACGCGTACTGAAAATAAAGAATCAAATCGTTTGGAAACCTCAAATCATACCGCCTGTAATTTATGCTCATCGACCCGATGCTTCCACGATTCACGGAATTGTTAACAAGAAATTCGAACGCGCTGCCGTCCTCATCGAGCCAGTCCGCGAAATATTTATACCCATTCAATACCGCGGTAGGAAAATAATCAGGAGGGCAATTCGCTCCGGGATAGTAACCGAAAATCGGCATCTCATGTCCCGCCGCTTCGAATTCCGGCGCGTTGAACCATCTTGTAAAACCGTCGGGATTCAGTAATTGCTGGTCGTTCTCACCCGCGATCGCGAAATTCCCCGGGCCGGGATATGTATCTGATCCATTTCCGAGAAACACACCCAGAGTATCAAAAATCGTGAATTGATCAAATCCCGGAAACGGGTGCCTGAATCCGAAATCGGCTGACAGGTCGACATAATCCGGCTGAAAATCAACCGTTATAATTTTTAAAAGCAGGTTCGATGGCGGTCCATCTATAAATCTCGTAACATTCGCCGTGAACGCCAATCCTCTTGAAGGAATAATCTCGACCGTTTCTGTTTCAGGATTGACGAAAACGTCCCAGAGTCCCAGAAGGTGTGAGTTTGATTGGAAATTTACATCTTCAAGTCTGTATGTTACATCGTTCGCTGGTTGGCTGTCGGGGCTTGCGGGCGAACCGCCTGAACAGCCCAGGAGAATTAATAAAATAATCCCTGATAACAAAGGTGTTATGTTTTTCATAGCACCCTCCTAACAAGCACAGATTAAAAAAGAACTTTCCTCTGGACTAATGATACCACGATTATAAATGAAATCAAAAGTCAGTAAATTAATATTCCACTTCAACAAAGCTCAGAGTCATCACCAGCAGCCATCGCGACAGTACTTGACCAACTGTTTAGTCTGGGCTTCATCCGATGTAAGGCCGTCATTAGTATTTTGAATCAAATCATTCAAATTCATCCGGTTTTAAAATTTCGTAAAAAGAGCCCAGGGGGCCTGTATACACCGGCATGAACCATCCCCCTTTCAATCCTGCGAAAATATCCGCATCCGAATCTTTCGAGACATAGACGTAATCAGCCCGGGCATTTAAAAGCCTGGTGTACCATGTATTACCAGGTTCTATCCATTCGACCCACACAAAACGGTTGGTGAAGTACTGGTTCCAGAAAGCGAGTTGTCTTCGACTTGGCAGACTATCCATAGCCGCAAGAGTAGTACTATGTAGTTTTACTGAATTCAGGGCTTCTACAAAATCGGAATTATTCCAGGAATTGAAATAGATGTACCTGTCACTTAGCTGGTACGGTTTTAACCTGGCATCTGATATTTTGCTTGGCGTAATCGAGGTCTGGGGGCCTGACATAAACAGGGTCAGTGCCATCA
>DAOVJF010000096.1 GCA_030673355.1 Planctomycetota bacterium
ACTACTGTTTGAACCTGGAAGGGATTGGATACTGACCAGGTCACACCATCACCAACCCTGTGGTACAGGTACCAGGTCCCGATACCAAATAACCCCCAGTCGACAGAGATCATCGTGTTAGATGACGGGAACGTTATCCATGATGATGGCTCACTTGCTGGACTCGTACTTACGCCCCATTGGCGTGTGATAGTCTGGCCAGGGTCGCAGTCGAAAAAGGGTCCAACATCGTAAGGTTGTACGGGGTCGGCAGCCAGGGAAACAAGAGCAACTCCCGAAATA
Source organism: Planctomycetota bacterium (assembly GCA_030673355.1). GTDB lineage: Bacteria > JAJVIF01 > JAJVIF01 > JAPKYR01 > JAPKYR01 > JAPKYR01. Next base: position 283 of record DAOVJF010000096.1, read on the forward strand.
TCAGGGTCGATATTTGGCGGAAAGTTATTGTAGCTGACCAGATAAGGACTGGTCCCGGTTGTCGTATCAATTCCATCGGAGTCCCTGACGAACAAGTAGATATTTCCAAATGTAAATTCACTGAAATCCACATTGAACGTATTCCCGTTGTACAAATGCCAGGTTGATACACTGGTCGGATCAGGCGTATATGTCCCGCCCCACGAGCGTATCTGCTCCTGGTTTGCATCGCAGTCATTGAATTGTGTGACATCGTATGAATGAATCAAACCTGAAGTGCAATCAACAGAGTTCACGCCTGCATAAATATCAGGTTCATTTGGCGGGGTATTAACTTTTGTAATTCCCAGGGGATCGGTACAGATAGATGTTTCAAGGCCATCTGTAACTCGCTGCCATAGATAATAATTCCCTACAGGGGGGTCGCTGAAGTCAATAAAAATTTCAGTCCCGGTAAAAATTGACCACGATGCAGGTGGGGGACTATCGGGACTCGTTCCTAAAGCCCATTCCCTGATCAGGACATCGCCAGGGTCGCAATCAGATACCGTGCCCATATCATATGAGTACGGACTGCCGGCACAACTAACAGTGGTCTCTCCATCCGGGATTATTGGAATATCCGGTGGAGAATTGACCCGTAATACAGCCAGGGACTGTCCAAAAACCGGACCGGAGCCATCATCCGCCTGCACAAACAGGTAATAGGTCACGTCTCCGGAAGGCCCGATTGGATAATCAGACCAGTCGATATTAAATGAACCATCGGTGAATGAATTCCAGGTCCCTACCGACTGGGTTGTGTTTGTTTGTGACACTCCCCACCATCGATCCGGCACCGGGCCTCCACAGTAATCTATATCTACCGTGTATGGCTCAAAAGTGTTGTCACAATCGACTACATCAGCTCCCGATGGAATTCCAACGCTGACTTCCCCTACGGCAATTTCGATCTCAAGGTAATTAGAATCGATATCGATCCCGTCTGTTACTTTCTGGATCAGGAACCATGTGCCCAGGGCATAGCCTGACCAGTCGACAGTAATCATTTCATCCAGGGCAGGGAATTCGACCCATGGATCGATGTCCGGTGGAATTGGACTTGAGACACTTGAAACGATCCAGTATCTACTCAATGATTGTTCGGAATTGCAGTCGGATACGGTGCCGACATCATAATTATTCGTTCCTCCACACGGGACCGAGGTTTGTCCCTGAGGTTCATGCTCAAGTGATGGTGAAACGTTAGCAACATCGAATTGCAGCGGAACCTCGCACAGCACCCATCCGAAACCGTCATCCGCACGGATAAACATCCAGTAAGTTCCTATCGGCACTCCGAGGAAATTGAGATCTATCGCATCCTCATAATTCTCCCAATCGCCACCTGTAAGAGTACCGGGATCAGTTGATATATATACCTGTCGAGTGAGTAAATCATCCAGGTCGCAGTCCTCTATGGCATCATAGAAATCATATGAACCCTCGCATGTAACGGTGTCAGGTCCCGTAGGAGTTGGGACATCCGGCGGCGTGTTTGTACGTGTTACTTCACAGGCTGGCGACGTGTCCATCACTGATGGCTCTGATTGCCGCCTGACTTCATACCAGAGACGCCAGTCGCCTGTCCCGGTATCATCCCAGAGTAGATATGCAGTTGTATCCAATTGCCACGATGACCATTCCGGATCGGAAGCATCGGGGGGGGTTGGATCGGTTGTGTATTTACGTATGAACCGATATTCAAGGATATTTAACGGTTCGCAGTCGCTGGCGTTTGCAGTGTATTCCCCAACGGTCGTGCATTGGACATTATCAGTGGATTCAGAAGGTGCTGTGATTGCCCCGGCTACAAGCTGCTCTTCTGATTTAGTCACATCAAGGTGGTCCTGTACAAAAGCTTCACCGTCAGATACTTGTACCCAGACATCCCATTCGCCGAACGGCCACGTTATATTGTCGGCCCAGTCGATTACACACATGTCTGTTGTACTGATTGGATCATCGAATGTTGGAAGTACCGCGTCGGATGTAACTTCCCATTTGTAAGTCAGGATATCCAAGGGGTCGGGGTCATGAGCTACGACAGAATATTCCTCTTCACCGATAAAACAATTCACCGCTGTTTCGCCAGTCATCTCGTCGATCACCGGTAACTCATTCGGTTTCACATCGCTGATCGGCACCTGTAGACGTTTATACGCGGCCAGCTCGGCACCTTCAGGGTAGGGGGACCCGAAACCCTGATCGTATGAATCAGGGTCGGTCGATTTTATGATTATTAGAATCTCTTCATCCAGCCCGGTTGGGGCCACATCGGGGATTTCCAGCAATACCTGCGCGAAATTGGGTCCGCTGGAGGTCTGAGCGCTTAAAAGATCGAGTGTCGAGAATGAAACCCCGCCGGTTATCATACCCGATGGAGCTTCCACAACAAGCTCTGAGACCTGGTCGACAACACCTTCGGGCGAAAGCTCTCCCTGCCAGTCATAGATCGTGATATCGAGGATCAAATTCCCACCGAGTTCGGTCTCATCGACATAATATGCGGTACTAGCTGACGGGTCCACCACCAGATAAATAGCCTCGGCCTGGTTAGCTTCCAGCGGAAAATCGTCGATTACAGGGTCCGGAATCGGCTGACCCTCATCATCGACAGCCTGGTCCCAGTGAACGAGCACACCGTACTGGAATCTTAAATCGAACTTATCATCAAGCTTGGCGAAATCCAGTATGAAATTCCTTGTAACTACGGAAGCCGGCAACCATGCTCCCCGATTTTCAACGTTGGCCGGATCTGAGAAGAACTCTTCAACAGTTTCGGTTGATCCAATACCGGAAGCGTAGTATTTGTATCCGTTAATTGTGGCAGTGAAACCAGCGTCCTTGGTTCCATATGCACCTTCCGTGAACCCGAGAAGCCCAGGTAACGGAAATTCGACCGGATTCATCCATCGCGTGTAAGCATCCGCGTTCAATACAAGGAGGTTGTCGTCACTTGCGTACATGACGTCCGGATCTTCATCGCTCTGGATCGATCCGTCACCGTAAATGACAACCATCGCATCGAAAGCTGTCACCGATGCCAGTGGAAATGGGTGGGTTATAATGATATCGACCCCGATTATTCCCTCAACAATCTGGCTGAGATCGGTAACTTCAACCCCGAAATTAGCAGGATTGCCCATTGGTTCCTGAAGGAAATTTAAAATATTCAGGGTAATGTCAGTAGTTCGCAACGGAGTTACTGTAAATTCAGTCGAAACGCCATCCCATGTAACATCGTAGAATCCCCAGGGCAGGGCTCCTGGAAATGATCCGGATTCTTTTGGAACCGCCCCGACCGGCTGGACCGGGCCTGTTGGCGTAACCTCAACCCCCGGAATATTATCTCCGGGTTCCTCGTTCTGACTATCAAGCGATGGTTGAGTCGGGTTTGACGAACCTGTCGAACACCCGATTAAAAATAGCAGCAGCAGCAGGCACATAAAAAGTGCGCGCACAATCCTCGTTAATTTATACACAATTGACCTCCAAGTTTTTCACTCGAGTCCTGCGTGAAGTAATATCTAAAACCCTACAATATATAGATGCGAAGATGTCTTTAAATTCTATCAAACATATGCAATCCTGACAATATATTGACCGGGAAAGTACAAAATTTTATGGTGGGGTTGAAATTGTAAGTGCTTGAGGGAGATTCAGGCTTTTCTATCAGGGTAGGGGGGACGGGTTGCGCTACGGGATACTTGCAGTTTCACACTACTCCGCGAAGATCCAAAAGAAAGAACCCCCGTGTTGATGAGGGTCCCTCTTCCGAACTACTTCAGTGCCTTGAAATCGTTCGGCTCTCAATAAGGTCAATAAGAGATTGAGCCGTTACGATTTCCGCACACTTAATACATACCATATTTTAACAAATTCGCAAGATGTAATGGATAAAAAAACGGCCTGGAATACTCGATTCCGCGCCAAAACGTGTGTGCAAGAACTATTTTTTAAAACTTATTGATTAATTAATATTTAATTTCAGCCAAACAGTCGTTTTTTCACTGAAAATTCGAATTCGGGCGCCTCTTCCGGATCGTCAATCTCTCCCGGAATAATTACACCGACCTCATGGGGTGTGAACAGGTATATAGTATCGGTCACCTTCTGAAGCTGACCGTCGATCGCATAAGTGATACCGGAAAGGAAAAACCTCGCGTTGTCCGCAACTTTCTTATCAAGCCCGTGGAAATTCACCAGCACCGCACGCCCGGACTTAAGGAAATCCGCAGGGACCTGGGTTGCGTTCAGGCTTGTAGGGGTCACGACCGCTATCTGGGTCTGCGTGTCCCTCGGGAATTGCAGCACCTTTGGATTCCTGCCGGGGAGTATAATTCCATCCTCTTCATCCATGATTTCATCGTCGGGCGGGTACATCACACCGAGTGAAACCATGATCTTATGCATAAATGATAATTTCTGTTCGTTATCTTGCATCTATAAAACTCCTCGTACGGAAACTCCAACCGATTAATTAACCGGAAAACGTTTAATCACTTTTAGTATCATTTAAGCGGATGGAATTTGTTACAAAACAATCTAATAAAAATTAAAATATCCTTATAAATAAAATCTTATTAATTAAAATCTTCAGTAAACAATGCGCGTCCGATCCGTACTAACGTTGCGCCTTCCTGGATCGCGACCTCGAAATCCGCACTCATCCCCATCGAGATGGTATTGAAATCTACGGGATCGGGTGCTCTCTCCCTGCACGAATCGAAAAGGAACTTCAAAGTCCGGTAAAACGGCCTTGCCACCTCCGGATCGGGATCCCACGGGCCCATTCCCATCAACCCCCCGACCGTTAAATGCGTTGAGTTACCCCACACATAATCTAAAAACCCGGGTAATTTATTTACCGGGCAGCCGGTCTTGGTATCTTCACCGGTAAGTTTGACCTCCACAAGCACGGGCAATGCGCGATCGACAGCATCCAGACGTTTTTCAAGGGCATCGGCAAGGGAGGGGCGGTCCAGCGTTTCGATCAGGTCGAAAATCCTGAGCGCATGATTCACTTTATTCTTCTGAAGGTGGCCGATCATGTGGATTTTTACATCTGGGAATTCATCGTGAATATCACGTTGCCCTGTGGATTCAATCGGTGCGAGTTTATCTCTTGCGGACTGAATACGATTTTCGCCGATCAAAGCGATTCCCGCGTTCAGAAGTTCCTCGATCCCCTGGCGATCGGTGTATTTAGCCGCAGCGAGTATATTTATTTCAGACGGGTCGCGTCCAGCATCTTCCGCAGCCTCGACAACCTGTTTCATTACCCGACGGACATTTTCAGAGATTCCGTTCATTTTTCGGCCTTGATATTCGGACGCCTGATAAACCCCCAGGGAAGGATTGTACTACCGTTACGGGTTTCATGCACATTTAATGTCGGGCTTAACGGGTTTGACCGTACGATTTCTTCCCATGTTGAGAGTAAGGGTCCCCGGGATTTTGAGAATTCCACAAGATGTGGGGTCACAGTTCGATCCGCAATTGACAATAAACCCTGTAAAATCGATGATCGCGGGCTTTCGGTTTCGATTTCAACTTTCGGCAGGATTTTCAACGCACCTGTAACACGTTTCATTTTCTGTTTCAGCGTGCGTTCATCCTGCATTCTCCGGCGCTGGAACGGGGTTGAGGCTTTCGGGACGAACGGCGCGATCCCGATTATCAGCCTGCATTCCATCCCGATGTCGCGAAGCCCGGTATCATTGGCGATATGGGTTATGTAATCGATTGTCGCGTCCAGATCAGAATCGGTTTCCTCATCGAATCCAGTAAGAAAATATAACTTGACCCGGTTCATCCCCGCTTCGTAAGCCCACCGTGTACGCTGGAGAACGTCGTCATATGAATACTTCTTAGAGATGATGTCAAGTATTTTTTCACTGCCGTGTTCGGGCGCGAAAGTTACTGTCCTCGCACCTGATTTTGCCAATGCTTCAAGTAACTCCCTGGAAGTCGAAGAAACTTTCAGACTGCTGACACTGACCTCGTATCCGTCATCCGAAAGCGTATTTATCACCTTTACAATATCCGGATGGTCGCTGACCCTGCTCGAAATCAACCCGACCGATGCTTCATCCGGTTTGAAAATCCGCGCGTTTTCAAGAATCGATTCAAGCGATCTTCCCGGTCCGGGAGGGTAAATGTAACTCAGCAGACAGAACCGGCAATGTGAAGGGCATCCTGTACTGATCTCGACAAGGTTCTTTGATCCGTAAACTCCACCAGGTGAAATGATCGGAGTGAATGATTTGAATTTATCAAGGTTATGGATATTGGCCTGGTTAATTACCTGTCCATCACGATCCGAAAACTCTCCCCGGTCATTACCCCAAAGTGCGGGGACATAGATCCCGTCGTGTTCGTCCCACATTTCGTAAAGCCGGTCGCGTCCCGATTTAAATCGTTTGCCTGTAAGAAGCGGATGAATTTCCAGGAGATCGTCAAGCGCTGGAGGCAAGTTCACTTCAGCTTTCCCGATAAAAATCGCGTCGGCAATTTCGGCAAGCGGTTCCGGATTGGCTGTGGGAGCGATCCCCCCAACCAGAATCAATGGCAAACCGCCGCGATTTTCCCTGAGCACCGGAATCCTCGATGCATTCAGGATTCGAACGAGATTCAGGTAATCGAGTTCGAATGAACATGAAATTACGATCGCATCGAGAGATTTTATTTCAAGGCCTTCCAGAAGAGTGCGCGCGGGGTAGTTTTTACCGTCAACCGCTTCGAGAATAATTCGATGGGCGATAATACCGGGATGCGAATGTACGAGTCTGTGAACGGTCTGGAATCCAAGGCTTGAAACAGAGACCGGGTAGGTGTTCGGGTACATGACACCGACATGGATCGGGTCCGGTCCGGGATCGGATGCTGGGAAACGTCGGATTTCTTTATCGATCCATTGCATTTTTTCGGTTTCAAAACAGACTGATCTGCTCGTCCTGGTGAGGACGGAGTTTTTTAGGATGCGGTAGCGAATCCGGCAACGCATTTCGCAGGAGTTCGATAAATTCGTTCGCATTGATCGGGGCGTTTCCAAGCGGATGGTTATTAAAGATGACAAAGATTTCGTCCGATTTCAAAACCAGTTTCTCAACCTTTTTAAGGATTCCCCGAAGCTCATCCTTATTGTATTTATAGGTGTACCTGGCATCCGCTCCCTCGTACCAGTCGTCTTTGTTCCTGCCGTGCAGCCTTACGTATGCCGGATTCGATGAAAATGTCGCGCCTTCCGGTGGGAGGCTTGGGAGATCGGGCCCATCGACAGTAGCCATCGAAACACTCATGGCTTTCAGGAATTCTAAAATTTCCCTGTCCCACCAGCTTTTGTGCCTGAACTCGCACACCAGCGGTACACCGGGGAACATCCCGTGAAGTTTCTCGATATAGTCGCGGGCGTCCTTTGTGTTATGAAAAGACTCGGGGAACTGTGCAAGGAAACACGCAAACTGCCCGGAGTCCTTCAACGGCTTCACTGAATTATCGAAATGATCGGCATCGTTCTGCCGGGCGGTTCTCTGGTGAGTGAAAGTTCCATTGAGTTTCACCACGATTTTCATGTCCCCGCCGGTTCTTTCGGGATATTTATCAAACATACCGCTTCCGGGAGGACGGTAGAATGTCGAATTGATTTCGAGAGCGTGGAACATGGCTGAGAATCGTTCGAGCATAGTGGATGATCTCGTGCCGGGCGGATATACCGGTCCGATCCATTCCTTGTAATGAAATCCCGATGTGCCGACATAGACAGGCATTTACAAGGATGTATTCTATCACGAGGAGTCGCCGCCGCGAAGACAATCGGTGATTAAGGATGCCATTTGCTAATCAGGGAATTCCTAGTGTCGTTATTGTTTTGGCGGTTAAAATTTGTCCGGCTGGATGTTACAATCATCTTGAGCCTTAAAATAAATTAATTTTAATCATGGAGGCGAAAATATGGCCAGGCTTTCATTTGAAAACGATGGTGAGCAAAAGATGTATAACCGGGGCCGGCAGGATGCTCTGG
>DAOVJF010000403.1 GCA_030673355.1 Planctomycetota bacterium
AGTTACAAAACCGGGCAAAACCGGGGACACCAGATCTGGTGTCCCCAATATAAAACAGGGGACATCAAACCTGGTGTCCCCTGATACTGTATATTTATCTTGCTGAAACAATTCACCACTTATATAATGATTAAAACTGATTAACAGGCTCAAAATGCTTTGAATTACATTGAAAAGTCGGCATGTAAATCGTCGAATATCGGTCCAATGAGCCTGACAGGGACCGATTGTATTAATGGCTGGAATGAGCGTACACATCAGGACAGACAGACTCACCAAGATCTATCCGAAACCCGGAGGGGGCACACTTGCCGCAGTCGACGAGGTTTCCATGGAGATCAATTCCGGTGAGGTTTTCGCGTATGTCGGACCCAACGGCGCCGGCAAAACGACCACGATCAAGCTATTGCTCGGGCTCACAAAGCCGACATCGGGGACATTCGAAATTCTCGGTGGAGATATTTCCGAAAGGGAAATCCGGCAGAGGATCGGATTTCTACCCGAAGACCATAACTATTTCGCGTACCTGACTATCGAAACGGTCCTTGATTTTTACGGGCGCTTGTTTGGATTAATCGGAAGAGACCGTAAAAAATCGATCGAAAAGGTCCTCGACCTCGCCGGGCTTGCGGACAGGCGGAAAACGAAAGTGAAGCATCTCTCGAAGGGTCTCCAGCAGCGAGTCGGACTCGCCCAGTCGCTCATCAACGATCCCGACCTTCTGCTTCTCGATGAACCGGCCAGCGGACTCGATCCGCTCGGGCAGGCGGATCTCCGGAAATTAATCCTGAGCCTGAAAGAAATGGGCAAGACTATTTTTCTGAACACTCACGACCTTTCCGATGTCGAAAAGATTGCGGACCGGGTCGGGATTCTCGACAATGGAGAGCTGGTCGCGGTTAACCGTGTCGCGGATATCTGCGGGGCGAAGGAAGGCGTCATTGTAAAGACCGAGCCGATCCGGGACGATGAGTATCTCGATCCGATACGAGTGGTGGCATCGAAAATCGATACGCGTGATGGGTTTACATTCATTGAACTCGATGATGAAGGGAAGGTCGTGCAGCTCATCCCGTTATTGAAGAAAGCACAATCGAAACTGATTTCAGTCGAGCAGCAAAGGGTACATCTTGAGGATTATTTCAAGGGAGCGGTGAGAAGCAAAGGTGACAGCTGGGTAGGCCCGCTGCCTGGATCAGAGAACGATGGTTCCGGGGGGGGAGTAACCGGTTAGACGGTGTAGACGATGGAAAATTTCATTAGAGAATTTCAGGATTTCTGGCGCTCGAATATGGCCCCGCACTGGCCCATAATAGTGCCGGCGCTTTTAACCGTCATCGCAATTCTCTGGTTTTTCATCATCTACAACCGTAAAAAATTCCGCTTCCTCCCTGCCCTCGCGATCGCACGTGTCACGGTTCTTGATTCTATCGGACGCATGGAAGTAATTATCCTGCTGGCGATCGGAATGATGCTGGTCGGAGTGAACGCGATTATCCCGAACACCCTTGAGGGAAACAACATCCTGAATACGTGGATGGATCAGCCGTTTTTCCAGGAGAAACTTAATGATCTTTCAGGGGGAGCAAGTTTCACTTTGGAAGAGGACTTCCGTCCGGTAAACACAACTGAAGACGATGTCCTGGAACAGGCGGATACCAGTACTGTAGAGGTAGAGCCGGTAATAAATGTCGATGATCCCAGGAGAGACATCATCACAAGGGCGGAGGAACTCAGGCGTGAAACCCAGCAGAATACACTTCAGGCCCTGATATGGCAGGGAGCGTTTCTTGTCGCGGACGTCTTTGTGGCGCTTATCGGTTTTGTGCTCGCGATGATGGTCCTGCCGGGAGAGATCAACCGGGGTGTGATTTTATCTATTCTCCCGAAACCACTCTCCCGCGAGGAATATATTTTTGGAAAGGCGCTGGGAATCTGGATCATTGTGTCCGGGTGCTACCTTATTCTCGCAATTGAACTGTTCGGTATACGTGCGATATTCGATTTCATAAAGGGCACAAACTCGCTTGATTTCAGGGTATTAATGGCGTTGTTCCTGTTCCCGATGAAATACGCCACTCTGGTATTAATTGTCATGGGACTTACATTACGAATGCCCGAGGTTCCAGCGGGGATAGTAGGCGCCGCGCTTTTCGCTACCGGGCACTTCGCCGACCGGATTTACGATATCGCGACAACCCCTAACGTCAATGCCCTGGTCGGATACGGGCTGAAATTTTCGTACTGGATTCTGCCGCACCTGTCACCGGCAACATTCAGCATCCTGGACCGCGATGCGTCGCTGATTAGTACCGGGGCCGAATTATGGGGCTGGATCTGGCAGATAACGATCTACAACATCCTCCTGCTGAAACTCCTTTCATGGCTGTTTAAACGCCGCTCACTGTAGAAAGTATGGAAAGGCGTCCCTGAATCTAAGATTGGTATTATTCGAGTCCCGCGGCGTTTGACATTTCCGGTTTATAATGTCCCTGGCGTCGGACTTTCGCGAACGCGTTAATTCCGAAATATGATGTAATCAGGCACGACCAGTAGATGATTAATATCCCGATAATGGCAGTTGAAAAGTAGATCATAAATTCTTCCCTGGAATTAAAGCCATAACTCCTGAAAACTCCCCAAGTCAGATATTCATGAAATGCAACCATTGCAACACTGCTGATTATCGCTATTAAAAACGTCTGCAGGAGAGTGGCCATGATAGCTCCAAAGATGTTGTGTGTAATCGCCCATGCCCCTGAAGACAGCGATATAACAAGCATCATGAGAATGAGTGCAAGGATAATTGCCAGTAAAACTAAAATTGCTATACCCGTGCCTTGAATAAATAATATTGGCTCAAATGAAGGAGCCCAAATCAAACCAACAAGAAAAAGGGATGGTATCAGGGGTGCTGCAACTCCAAGGAACAGGTAAATCAGGGACTGTATTACTTCGAGGCCACGCACGAAATTTGGGAGTGTCTCAGCGAAAAAAAGGCTTCCATCAGACAGAGGAGTTGTCAGGATTGTACTGAGGTTGTCCATTCCGATATCCTGCTGTAGTTCACGAGGTGTAGTAATCAGGCAAAAAAAGAACATCCTTATAAAAGTAAGGCTATATACTATTAATAACAGTGCACAATTTAAGACCCAGGCTGCTTCTGGAAATGGTTCATCCCGGTAGATAGGGGTAAAGATCAGCATGATTACGGAGAGAAAAGCTGACCAGATAAACCCAGCCCTGAAAGCTGGTTTCGGGGTAATTAATTTTTTCACCTGGCTGTTGCGGTAGTTCCGCTGGAAAACGGGATTGAACCATAACCGCCTCAGGAACGGGATCCTGGCGATCCAGAACG
>DAOVJF010000376.1 GCA_030673355.1 Planctomycetota bacterium
CCGATAATTTTACAAACTGAGACACCACCCTCAGTTGCCATTTTTGGCGTATACCAGTACCCTGATTTGTCATTAACCACTAAATTCCCGACAAGTGAATCGCTATGATCAGAAACTCTCTCATCCCGACTGTAGTTACAATTATTTTTATCCTGCTGGCTTTCGGCTCCGCTCAAGCAGATACGGGCGACGCGGAAATTGTCCGGTTCGCGAGGTACCCGGCGCCATCGCCCGACGGAACCACACTCGCGTTCTCATGGGCCGGTGATTTATGGACCGCCCCGATCGGAGGCGGACGCGCGACCCGCCTCACATCATCCGACGGTTACGACCATACACCGATCTGGAGTCCGGACGGTTCGACAATCGCGTTCATGTCGGACAGGTACGGCTCCGAGGATCTTTTCATAATCGATTCGCGCGGCGGAACTCCCGAACGCGTTACATTTGCTTCGAACGGCGACATGCTTTCGGGATGGACACTTGAGGGAGACGGGCTATTATTTTCATCGCGGCGCGGCGGGGTCTGGCCGAACAATCGCGAGCCGCATGCCGTTTATTTTGAATCGGACCAGGGCTACGGGCCGTCCGCTCCGGTAAACCTAGTGCCGTCTCCCGGATACCAGGCGGTTATGCATCCCGACGGGGACAGAATCGCTTTTCATTTCGGTCCCGGGAACAGATATCGCGAAGGGTACAGGGGCACTCACAAGGAGGACATCTGGATTTACAGGATGTCGACCGGAGAATTCACCAGGGTCACGGATAACGAGTACACAAATACCGACCCGATGTGGTCGCGTGATGGGTCGGTTCTTTATTACCGCAGCGAGGAAGGAACCGGTGTCGGAAATCTCTGGGCATGGGATGTAACGACCGGAGGTAAATCGCGAATCACCAATTACCGCGACACCGGACTCTGGCACCCGCGAATCGGGGATTCTGAAATCGTAACTTATGAATGGATGGGCGGAATATATGTACAGGACCTCGATGGCGGAAGCCCGCGTGAAATTCATATCAACGCCTGGCTCGATGAAGATCCCGACACGCCACGGGCGATGTCTTTTACCACCGGTGCAACAGAATTCGAAATGAGTCCCGATGGAAATGAGATGGCCTTTGTAGTGCGCGGTGAAATTTTCTGCGTACGAGCCGACGGGGTCGGCGGGACAACAGCGGCACAACTTACAAACAATCCCGCGCGCGACTGGGAAATCCAGTGGTATCCAAGGGGCGACGCGATCCTGTTTACATCCGACCGGGATGGAATAGAACAACTGTACAGGGTGAAATCCGGCGATCCCGACAACGAACGATTGAGCGAATCCCGAAGATTTGCGGTTGAGAGGCTGGCGCGAATCGATGAGCCATGCCGGGACGCAAAATTCGCGCCGGTACAAGCCGGTGATGAGGACGCGACAATCGACGAGTCGGAATTGACGATCGCATACAATCGCAACCTGGGTGACGTCTGGTTTATGGACGGCGACGGCAATAACCATCGCAATCTGTACTCCCATCACTTCGGGAGCGATTTTGAATTTTCACCGGACGGAAGGTGGCTGGCTTATTCCCGCGATGACGATGATTACAATTCGGACATTTACATCGCGGCGGTCGATCCCGACGATCCCGAGCTCCCGCCATGCCCGTCGGATGGATGGCAGCCGTTTCCGGGACGTTCCGGGGTAACCGGGCTGTTGCCGTCGTGGGCGGATGGAGAGGTGAACATCACCCGTCATCCGGACGACGATTACATGCCGAGATGGTCCGCGGACGGATCCAAACTCGGATTTTCATCCTCCCGGAATCTCGATAATATGGATGCCTATTTCATTTTCCTTCAGAAACAGGATGATGAACGTCCGGTAAGTGAATGGGATATCCAGGCGGAACCGCTTCCACCGCTGCCGGAACCACAGTCGGATGAACCGGAGGAAAATGAAGAAGTTGAGGAAGTTGAAGAGGAAACAGGCGATGAATCTGAAAATGGGGATGATGAGGAATCTGAAGAAGAGGAAGAACCGTTTATAGTTAATATCGATTTCGAAAACATCCATTTCCGCTCGAGACGGCTGACGAGCGATATCGGATCGGAATTTCTCTATGATTTTTCACCTGACGGGGAATATATAATTTACACATCCAATTCATTCGGCAGCAGCGATATTTACCAGGTCAAGTGGACGGGTGAGGAAGGAAAAGTTGTTGCCGGAAACGCAAGTGCGCAGGTTATTTACTGGCACACCGGTGTCGACAGGATTTACTACATGACCCCGGGCGGAACGATCAGGTCTTTCAAATCGGGAGGCGATTCAGCGGAGTCTCATAATTTCAGTGCGGCGATGGAAATCGATCCTTACGCCGAACGGATGTACAAGTTCGATGAACTCTGGAGAATCGAGGGGCAGCAATTTTACGATCCTGATTTTCACGGGCAGGACTGGGATCAGCTTCATAATGACTACGAACCGCTGGTCGAGGCTGCCAGGCATTTCCGCGACCTTGGGGATGCTGTCAATTTAATGCTGGGGCGTTTGAATTCAAGCCACCTTAGTTACAGCGACGCGGGACGTGGACCGACCGGACCCGATACCGGGTATCTCGGATGCGGACTGATCGAGGATTCCGAACCCGGCCTTGTTATCGACTGGATCACTCCCGGAACACCGATCAGCCATGTCGAACTGGGAATCGAACCCGGCGACAGAATCGTCAACATTAACGGCTACGATGTCGGCGGGTATGGCGATAGGCCGATCGGTAACTGGTGGCGCGCGATGGAAGGCAGCACGGGCCGGGAAATCGAAATTGGTGTGAACGGCGGGGATTCGGATGACGGAGAACCCGAATGGATACGGATTCGTCCCGAAACTTACACGGCCTGGCTTGAAAATGCGTACCAGGACTGGATGTCCGATAATAACCGCACTGTAGAGGATATCTCAGGCGGACGGCTTGGGTACATGCATATCAAGCGAATGTACGAAGCATGGGTCGAGAGATTCGAGCAGGACCTTTATACTACCGGACACGGAAAGGACGGAATCATTATTGACGTCCGATGGAATTCCGGCGGATGGGTAACGGATTATCTTCTTGCGATCTTGAATACAGAACGCCACGCCCTGACACGACCGCGCGATGGGGGGCTTGGATATCCCGAGGACCGCACGCTGTTTTATACTTACACCGGTCCGCTGGTTGTAATCGCCAACCAGTATTCCTTCTCGAACGCCGAGATTTTCGCACACGCAATTCAAGCACTTGACCGCGGGCTTCTCATCGGATGGCAGACAGGAGGCGGGGTAATATCGACCGGCGGTACACGTCTTGTGGATGGAAGTTATCTGAGCCTTCCCCGTCGCGGATGGTGGACGATCGATCCCGAGACCGGCGGGATTTTATTTAACCTGGAAGGGAACGGGGCAATCCCGGATGTCTGGGTGGATTTGCTGCCGCCTGATTTCGCGAACGGAGTCGATCCGCAATTGACGACATCGGTGGAAACACTGATGAGTGAGCTTGGGATGCTGCGGTAAATTGGATAATCGTCGACAAGCACGTTCGACACGGAGATTTTTCGAGGCTTGGGGGATGGAGATGTCTCACTGAGCTTGTCAAC
>DAOVJF010000233.1 GCA_030673355.1 Planctomycetota bacterium
AAAGCGTGATCTGGCAGTATCTTCAGCCGGACCGCTCCCGTGCCGAGAAAGTCGGCAAGGAACTGGTTAAGAGAATATTTACAAGGCATGACGAAGTGACTTTAACCGACGGTGTCGAGGAAGTAATCCGGAAACTTGCCGACAATTATATCCTGGCACTCGCCGCGAATCAGCCTGATTACATGAAAGAGAAACTTGCCCGTACCGGCCTGATGAAATATTTCAAATCGACCGAACTCTCCGCCGATCTCGGACTCCAGAAGCCCGACAGTCGATTTTTCATGGAAGTGTGCAGGAGAATTGATGTGGAACCGCGTAACTGTGTGATGATCGGTGATCGCCTGGATAACGATATCTATCCCGCTAATATTCTGGGCATGCGTACGATCTGGTTGAAATACGGTCCTCATGCTGTCCAGGAACCGAGGATTCAGGAGGATGTCCCTGATGCCACGGTTGAAAAAATGATCGATGTGATAGATGTCATCGAGCGGTGGAACGGGGAATCAACCAGGTCTTATCTGGATGCGTGAGGAAGGACTACTGCAATTTTTACAGTTATAAAGATTTTAGGAATTCTGGCTCTGCTCTACTTCCTGGTCAGGAAAAAATTCGATCTCGGTATCGCCCTTGCCCTTTGTGCGCTGGCTACCGCGATTGTCTTTTTGATGCCCCCGCTATTCGTTGTGGAGACAGTCTGGAAGACCACGTTCGACGGGCAGTATTTTTTTAATACCGATACATGGTCGGTGCTCGCACTGGTGCTCTTGATACTGGTTCTTTCGGGCTGCATGAGGGCGGCAGGCGCGCACGATGACATGGTCGGATCGATGCGGCGGTTGTTTATCGATAACAGGTTTACGATCGGCACGTTACCTGCGATGATCGGTCTTCTTCCAATGCCGGGCGGTGCGCTTTTTTCAGCCCCGATGATCGAGGGGCTTGCGGATGAAGCGAATATTTCAGCGGATGGCCGTACGTATCTTAACTACTGGTTCAGGCATGTCTGGGAGTACTCATATCCCCTGTATCCCGGTCTTATACTCCTTGCGGCGATTATTGGAACGGAATTACATGAATTGATAACATACATGTTTACGTTGAGTCTTGCCGCGATTCTCGGCGGGTCGCTTTTTGGATTGCTTGGAATCGAAAAACACCTGAGAAAGGGTCTGTTAGGTTCCGAATTGATGGTTGAGCTCAAGACGTTCATTCGAGGATTCTGGCCGATCCTGCTGATCCTGATCGGTTACGTGGGCCTGAACCTCCCGTTTCTGTTAATCCTTCCCGTAACAATATTGTTGTTCGGTTTAACGAGACTCGGGTTTCGAAAATTTATTACTATTTCAGCTACGTCCATAGATATCAAAATCGTTCTGACAATTTATGCGGTGCTTGTTTTCAAGGATGTAATTAATAACAGCGGGGCGGTCGATGAACTCGCGATTGTGTTTGAAACCTGGGGGGTTCCGCACCTTGTACTGTTTATCATTCTACCGATGTTGATCGGTTACCTCACGGGAATCACGCATTCATATGTCAGTGTCGCGTTCCCTCTTTTACTCCCGTTTCTCCTGGATGCATCCGGTAATGTCGACTTCTCGAAAGTCCAGCTTGCATATACTTTCGGGTTTATCGGGGTACTGTATTCACCGGTTCATCTGTGCCTGGTCCTGTCGACAAAATATTTCAAAGCCGATATGAATGGGGTGTATAAACTAATGCTTCTACCGGTGTTGGTTTTGGCCGGTGTATCATTCGCGTTGTATTATTTGACATGATTTATATCAGGTATTAACCATTTTTAGCCACTCTGGATTGATTGACAGGTTTCCGGATGATTATGATTAAAGTGAGAAATGAAAAAGCCGTAGAACAGCACGGCAGTGCGTCGAATGGATTGTTTTAAGTTGAAAGACGCACTGCCGTGCTGTTCTACGATTTGTCGATTTTTCGATGAGTAAAAATGATTAATTTTTCCTGTAATTCACCACCGGGATCATTCATCATATTTCAATCTAAGTAAGTGGAAATTTACCGGGGACGGCAAAATCATCATTTGAAATTTACGGGATTTCGCGGTACTCTTTCCTGGCTGTGGCCGATTGCTGCAGCGTGGTTTTCTATGCGTATCATCCTCAATTCAAATGCAACCGCGCACGATGTGGCTGTTGTTATAGGCATGGCGCGCGATGTGGCCGGTTCGCGCGAGAAAGTCAGGGTCGATCACCTTGATGGACGTGTTGTGGTTAATGTATTACCTAACGGACAGCCGTTTGACCCGACCGAATTCAACAGGCTTGACTCTGTGGAAACCGTCGATGAGTCAGAAACTGTCTACATGCTGGCGGGATCTACCGGCATCGATCCCGATACCGGCTACCCTCGCAAGGTTCCTGTTGAAATACCGTCGATTGATGTTTCGGTTGGAGGCCATCAATTCATCGTTATGGCTGGTCCGTGCGCGGTGGAAAATGAGGACGATCTCATGTTCACGGCCAGGATCGCGAAAGAAAGCGGCGCTAAACTCCTGAGAGGCGGAGCGTTTAAACCCCGCACCAGCCCGTACAGTTTTCAGGGTCTTGGGGATGACGGTTTAAAAATCCTGTCACGTGTCAGGGCTGAAATCGGGATCGGTGTAATTACCGAAGCGATGGAGCCGGGTGCTGTCGGGAAAGTCGGGGAAGTATCGGATGTCATTCAAATAGGGTCGCGAAATATGCAGAATTTCCCGCTGCTTCTGGAGGTCGGCCGCCAGTCGAAACCGGTACTGTTGAAACGAGGTATGAGCGCTACTCTCGATGAGTGGCTTGGGGCAGCGGAATACATATTGAATGAGGGCAACCCGAATGTAATATTATGCGAGCGCGGGATACGCACATTCTCGCGCCATTCACGCCATACACTGGATATCGGTGTTATACCCGCGATACGCGAGCGATCGGGGCTTCCGGTAATAGTCGACCCATCTCATTCGACAGGTTCTTCATCCAGGGTTCCCGCCATGTCGAAAGCCGCTATTGCCGCCGGCGCTGACGGGTTGCTGATAGAGATCCATCCTCAGCCGGACCGCGCGTTATCCGACAGTTTCCAAACGCTCTCACATGAGGAATTCAATAATTTGATGTTTGAGATGAAATCGATCGCAAAGGCATTAGGCAGGGGAATTTAAACACATCAAAAAGTCCCAACTGGCGTAATTCTAATTATATACTTGCGAATCGGTTACCTGGAAACCCATCGCGCGAAAGAATTGGACCGCTCCCCTGCATTCCCTGTTTACTCTCAGGACGGCACGGGTGATTTTTCGATCCCTCAAAGCCCACAGTGCTCTTATAAGAATCCGTGAACCTATTGCCATTCTCCTGTGACGCGGCGCCACTCCAATAATTTTAATAATGCCTTCCTGTTTAACCTGGTCCAGGGATGCCATCAGGACAGTGCATGGCTCACGTTTGAAGAATCCAAGCCATGAAACCCCTGATAAAAAACCAGGTGCGTCGGCAATTTCTTTAAGAAGATCAACGCATCCATCTTTGGAGGCAAGTTTTGGGTATACTTCGATATCGGGTGAATCAGAGACAGAAACGGCCAATGCCGCGGCGAACGCGGGAAGTAGTGAAGGGAACCATGGCTCAACCCGGTATCCGAACGGAAGAGGTTCGTCGGCAGGGAGCTTGTTAAGGTCCTTGTACATAGTAAATCTGGTAATCTCTTTATACGGTTTCTCGAATGGGCACATTTTCCTTTCCGTTCGTATCTATTTTTTAAAAAGAAAAATTTTCGCAGGATTGAATCCGTCGAATATACTTTTACATACTTGGTAAATGCAGTCCAATCGGATCTCCATCCCTGCCTGTTCCTTTAATCACCCAACGCAGCTTTGTAATCGGCGAGGAACCTTTCGATGCCGATATCTGTCAATGGATGTTTAAAAAGCTGTTTCAATACCTTAAATGGTATGGTCGCGATATCGGCACCCATCTCCAGCGATTCAACAACATGCCTGACGTGCCTGACGCTTGCAACTATTACCTCGGTTTCGAATCCGTAATTAGCAAAAGCCGTAAGGATTTCCTCGACCACGTACATACCATCTCCGCCGATATCATCGATCCGTCCCACAAACGGGCTTACGTATGTAGCGCCTGCTTTCGCGGCAAGGATCGCCTGTGTAACATTGAAAACCAGGGTAACATTGGTTTTGATTCCTTCCTGTGACAGTGTCTTAACCGCTTTGATTCCATCGGGTATAATTGGAACCTTAACGACCACATTTTCGGCGACCTGGGTCCATTCCCGGGCTTCTGAGACCATTCCATCGTAATCTGTAGCTAACACTTCCGCACTTACAGCCCCGGGGGTAATATCACAGATTTCCTTTACCGTTTCCTTGTAATTTCTTTTCTCGATCGCGATCAGGCTCGGATTTGTGGTTACACCGTCAAGAACCCCCCATGACGCCGCGGTCCGAATTTCATCGACGTTTGCTGTATCTATAAAAAATTTCATAAATTTTCTCCTGTCAGGTTTACTCAGGAAAGTCGATTCTAACGCGCGATGGACAAGTTTTCAATAAAATACCGCTCATAGCAGGTAAAAAAGGTCATAGAAGGTATTTCCTGCAGACTTGCTCAGTTCTCAGGTGGTGAAAACCGAATTCCTCATACAGACCGGCCGCTCTTGAATTTTCCTCGTCTACATCGAGTTCAACCGACCTCGTTCCGGTTTCATATACTCCTCTGAGCCACCGCGTCAGGAGCGCCTTCCCCCATCCCTTTCCCTGGAAGTCGGGCCGAAGTCCAATGGAAACGAGGTAAGCCATCCGGAAACCCGGGCTTGATTGATCGGGCATTAACTGACCGAATGAATAACCTACTGCCATGTCGTTTTCATAGGCAACTAAGAGGAGGCCCGGTTCAAAATTTTCATTCTTAATAATCTCGTCCCAGTCTGATTTCTTTGGTGGCTGGTAATCCCAGTGCCCCTTAAATGCCGTGGTGAAAAGGTCTATTAAAATGGAAACATTTTTAACCTTTTTCCAGTCCCTGATCTCGCCTCCGCCGGGAATATCACCGATCGGGATTGTGCCTTTCAATGGAAAGAGCCTCCAACGCTGGTAGACGCCCATTCTGTTGAATTCAGCCCGGTTGAAAACATCCAGCCAGTTCGAATGAACAACCCGGCTTTCGATGTATACGGCATTCAGACCGGTTGCCACCTTAATGGAT
>DAOVJF010000070.1 GCA_030673355.1 Planctomycetota bacterium
CCTCGCTCCGTCCGATCCATGCGCGCTGCATGTCGGTAACCCTGTCCGGCCATCCCCCCTTTAGTTTCTGTAAGTCATCCAGGAGGCGTTCAGCGTATTCAGTGGTTTTGAAATACCACTGCTTCAGTTTTCTGATTTCGATATCGGTGGAGCATCGTTCGCAGGATCCGGATTCGGCCTGCTCGTTCGCCAGTACGGTCTGGCACTTCGGGCAGTAATTGACCCTGGCTTCCTTCTGGTAAGCAAGGCCGCGATCGAACATCAGTTTGAACATCCACTGGGTCCACCTGTAATAATCCGGACGGTGGCAGGCGACTTCCCTTCGCCAGTCGTACGAGAATCCCATATCGGTAATCTGTTCGCGGATGTACCGGATATTATTCTCGGTCCAGGGACCGGGATCGGCGTCTTCGGCGATCGCGGCGTTTTCAGCGGGCAGGCCGAATGAATCGAAACCCATCGGATGGATGACGTTGAATCCCCTCAGTGCCTTGTAGCGGGCGAAGACATCGCCGATCACATACACCCTCGTGTTGCCCATGTGAAGGCCTGAGCCGGAAGGGTAGGGGTACATTTCCAGGACGTAGAACTTGGGTTTACCATGCTCTGTTTCGGTTTCGAACAGGCGGTCTTCCGTCCAGCGTTTCCGCCATTTCTCCTCGACCAGTTGGTAGTTATATTTCGGTTCCATTGGAATCTCTCTTATCTCCTTAAAGAACTCGAACAGACAACCATTGCAATGATTGGTTACTGATCCTGTTCGATATTATACAGAATTAGATGCGTCCTGTTATTGAAGGGGGAAACCGACGGACACGTGCCGGGGTTGAGTCTGGCCCACATCAACGGGATGCAGGCCGTAGAAGGTCGAGGTGAAGCGCGAAGGATTTTGGAAATGGTTTCGACATTTTTTATTACACAAATAGAATCCTGTTCCGTGGGTGATATATACACTGATGAAGCCGATGTGTCAAGGCTTTCAAGGCTTAAAATCAGCAGGATCGGGGCCTTACATCGAGGATGTTCCCATTCAATACCGAGTAAAAAAAATCTAAAACAAAAAACCGCTGGTGAATCAGCGGTTCCGTTTTCGTCAAATTGATGGGTGGGAGAAATGCCGGTCAGTTTTCAAGCTCGGTAACTTGTGCCATCAAACGTTTCAGGAGATTGTTGAGTTCCTTTTTGTCTTTGACATTGAAACCGTGGAACAGCCGGTCTCCCCACTGGTTCTTGACAGGCTGGATGTCGCGAAGAACTTTCTTGCCTTTAGCGGTGACGACAGCACGGATGACGCGCCGGTCCTTGGGATCGTCCTTGCGTTTCGCAAGTCCATCCCTTTCCATTCTATCAATCAAGCCGGTAATGTTACCCTTGGTGACATCGAGGTTCTTACCGAGCTCGCTTAACGGAATCCCGGTCGATCCGGAATCGTTAAGAATGTCAAGAACGGCCCACTGCTGCTGGGTAGCTCCGAGAACTCCGGCAATCCTGTTGCCCATGCGACGAAGCATGTTGTCAAGTTTGAAGATCGTCGAGATGATTTCTTCTTCCATTGTGCTCTCTCATTTCTTTTTACCGGGATATGTGTCCCGGTAATATATATTTTTATACTGCACATCTATTAAAGATGGCGGATTAAATCTATAAAAAAAATCTTAATTCCCCAATTGTCTTTCTATTAATACCAGAAGGTTTATACCCCTATCGGCCCGTCAACCAGAAAGCATTCTATCACGTAATGTCCAAGTTGTCAGTATATAATTCCGGATTTTTAATATTATTTATGAAGCAAACTGTCAATGTACATTTTGAACGATAATTCAAGGTAAATGCCCGACCTGAGCCGGTTTATGCCGGTTCCAAAGGGATTTAAGGGATCCCTGGCGACCCGATCCCGGTAACTGCCGGTATTGATCGGGAAAGCTCAGAAGCGGAAGGTACTCATGATAATTAATGCAGAAGATAGCTTATGTAAATTTGTGACATATTTATATTAAACTATGGGATGGAAGTAATGGTGCCGCTTAACCATGGTCCTGGTGTTACAGAACACGTCTTGCGCACACGAACCGGTCGTTGTAGTAGCCGGTGTTCAGCGGGCTTATAACAACGCCGCCACGGTGGCTTGAAGAGTGAATAAAGTCACCGTTTCCGATATATAAACCAACGTGGCTGATTCCGGATCGGGTGGTGTGGAACAGGACAAGGTCGCCAGGGAGCAGGTCGGAATAGTCAACAGAAACGCCCTGGTCGGCCTGTTCGACGGCGCGATGAGGGAGGGATACACTGAACATCGCGTAAAGGGCCATGGTAAACCCGGAACAATCGACGCCGCCGGTAAGGCTAGTGCCCGCCCAGACATAAGGCGTGCCAAGATATTTAATGGCTTCCTCGACAACCGCCTGACCGGTCGATGAACCGGAGCCGGAGCCGATCGGGGTATCCGGGGCGCCGTAGTTGACATTCCCCGATGAAGGCGCGGGGGCAGGTGGACGGGGCAGCGGTATCCTGAGGTCGCGCCCGATCCTCAGGGATGTCCTGATATCAAGTCCGTTCCGGTCTTTCAACTCACTCTGCGTGATTTCGAACGCATGAGCGACCTCACTGATCGTGTCGCCGCGGCGCACGGAATAGAGATGGTAGGGGGTTCCGTCACTGAATGTCCCGTCATTTGACAGACCATCGTCCGATACAGGCGATGGATCCGGTGTTGAAAGTTCAGGAGGCGTGATCCGGGTAAAATCGAATATTTCAGAATGCCAGCCCGTTAGATCCTCGAACCGGTCGATTGGTTCCTCAATGACAATGGGCTGCAATGGTTGCAGTTCGTCAGAGTAGTCCTCGGGTGGATCGGGGACGATCGGGTCAGGCTGTGATTTCACTATCGGAGCCGACCGGTAGGTAGGAACTACAAGCTCGGTCCCTTCGCGCAATAAACTGTCCACCCTGAGATTATTGGCCTCGGTCAGGGCAGCGAGCGAGATTTCGTTACGTTCCGCGATTTCGCTGAGTGTATCCCCGGAAATGACAATATAATTTTCCCAGGTCGATGATCGTGACTGGAGGTTGTCGAGGTCAGCGGGGATCAGGAGTACATCACCGACATGCAGGATCGCACCCTCGGTGAGATTATTATATGAAAGAACCGTTTGCACGCCGACCCCGAACTCCCGGGCGATTGTCCAGGGGCTGTCTCCCGCTTGTACCTGGTAGTTAAGGGGTTGGGGTACCGGATCGGAAATTTCTTCTGTATCCTCCGGGGATTCAGCGTTCCCCTGGTATTCATAGTCGGAGGGAGGAATGCTCAGCATCTGACCCGGCTGGATGAGGTCATCTTCGGTAAGGTCGTTGAATTCGAGAAGGACAAGCGTGCCGATCTGGAAACTGTGCGCGATCATGTAGGGGTTATCGCCGTGTTGGACGATATAGGTCGTTTCCCTGGTGGATTCCGATTCTTCATCATCCGTTTCGGTGTCAGTGGAATCCTCGTCGCGATCGGACGGGATTGCGACGCACTGTCCAATCTGCAGGACCGGGTTTTCATCGGATGCCCATCCGTTGGCGGCGTAAAGGTCACCCAGGCCGACACCGAACCGTAAGGCAATCGACCATGCTGAATCGCCGTCCTCAACAACGTAGATAACGTCCGCCGAAACGGGCCCGGCAAGCATCAGCCAGATAAAAATTGGCACCAGGCAGAACCATAGTCCCCGCCTGCCGGTAAATTGATTGGATTTACGCATCAAAATACGCTTAACCTTCAACAGGTAAATTTTTTACACCCACCCATTCATCCTGGTCCGTTAAAAAATCGAACAAGAAAGCGTATCATCGGCAAGCCTGAAAATCAAATCGGATGGATTTCAAACAAGCCAAATCCCGATTGTCGTCCATGACGGCAATCTATACATATTATCGGCAGTGAATTGAAATTTTGGTGCGGTATCTGGTGTTATGATGTATTAAATTCAGACAGTAAATGAATGGTCTTTGTCCAAATTATGATTGCCCGAATCGTTTCACGGTGGTAATCTGACTCGATCAGACATGTCCCTTTCCTTAATTAAGGCATCAATTGCATGAAGCGCCTCAGGGAACAATTTAAAATCTTCCGCAGCCGTCCCGACCTGCCGTTCTTTCAAAGGATCTGGAAATTAACAGCCGGCACGCTCGATGCATACCATCTTCACCTGTCCGAAAGCGTTGTTACCAACATTATGGCGATCGTAGTCGGGGTCCTGTCGGGCTATGGTGCTGTAATTTTCCGCTGGATGTTGATAACGATCACGGATTTCTGGGGAAGCTCAGGGAATCCGATGTTAGAAAGCTGGTTCCCGTGGCTTGGAAAATTCGCGTTTGTGCCGGTACCGGTAATCGGCATGGTTCTAGTCGCGTTGCTGGTCCGGTACGTGGCGCCGGAAGTGGGTGGCAGCGGGATTCCGGAAGTGATGGAATCGGTCGCGATGAAATCGGGGAGGATCAGGGGTCGGGTGGGGGTCGTAAAAGCAATCGCCAGTTCAATATGTATCGGGTTCGGGGGATCGGCGGGACGCGAGGGACCGATAGTCCAGATCGGGGCGACTCTTGGGTCGGTGTTTGCCGGTATTTTGAAAATGTCCAGCGAACGGCGTCGATGGCTGGTGGCGTGCGACGCGGGAGCCGGGATCGCGGCAACATTCAATACACCGATCGCCGGAGTAATTTTCGCGATGGAGGTTATCCTTCACGGTTCGACGCTAGGGAGTTTCGCTTCGATTGTTCTCGCTACTGTTTCGGGATCGGTAATCGGACGAATGTATTTCGGTGACGGGTCCACGTTTAATTTCCTACCCTACGCTTTCGAAAGCAATGTCGAGATTATCTGGTATGTGATTCTTGGGGTCGCAGCCGGAGCGGTCGGCATTCTTTATACAAAATCAATTTACTGGGTAGCGGGTATCAGGGATTATTTTAAAAAAGTCCCATTTGTCGCAAAAGCCGCAATAGCCGGGCTTCTGATTGGAATCGTGGCGTCAATCTATCCCGAAGTCAGGGGTGTCGGCTATGAAGCGATTTCCGAGGCGGTTAATACGGATCTTGTTTTGCATGGGATGCTGATCCTGATGGTGGTGAAAATTATCGCAACGGCATTGACTATCGGTTCCGGTGGATCGGGGGGAGTTTTTGCACCGGCGTTGTTTATAGGAGCCATGGTCGGCGGGGTTTGCGGTAACGTGTTTGAGGCAATCGCACCGTCCCACACCGCGGGAAGTCCCCCATATGTTATGGTTGGAATGGCGGCGGTATTTTCCGCGGTCACCCATGCCCCATTAACGGCAATTTTCGCACTGTTCGAGATGACGGGGGATTACAATATGATCCTGCCGCTGATGGCCTCGGTTGTGATTGCGACGATGCTTTCAAACTATTTCGTACATGAGTCCGTGTTCACGATGAAACTGGTCAGGAGGGGTGTCAGGCTGCGATGGGGAGCTAATATCGACTTACTGGAGAGCCTGAAAGTCAGGGATGTAATGCAATTCGATATTCATTCGGTCCTTGAAAATACTCCGAAAAGCGAGTTGTATGAATTATTCACTGAGTTACATCACAACGGATTTCCGGTCCTGGATATAAAAGGACGTCTTGTCGGTGTGGTAACTTTGACCGATTTTTACAACGCGGCCCATTTTCCGGATTTCACCCCTGTGGATAAATTCTGCTCTCATAAACCACTGACCGTGTCGCCTGAGGATGATCTCAGCATGGCTTTGAAAAAGATGCGGATACGGGATATCGGCAGGCTTCCGGTGGTGTCCGATCAGGACCCGACTCATATGGTCGGGATAATTACCAGGTCGGATATTTTGCAGGCGTATGAAATGGCTCTCCGACGCCATCAGTCGGATGATATGGAGATGGATATATCGAGTGAGTAAAGAATTTCATTAATTGGTATAATTTCAACGAACGCTGAAACTGGTATTATTAGTGGAAAAAGTGGACAATTTGTAACCAGACCATGCCTGACAAATTCCCGCCCAATAAGAAAATTTGTTGCCAGGTCGACTGGTGGCTCGTAGCGGTGCTGCTGGTGCCGGTCATCTATTTTCTCCCTGAATTTCTCGGGCTGAATGTGTTCGCCGGGATCGATTCGTCCAGGCTTAACATGCCGTTCAGGTTATTCGACCGCGAGGCGATCGCGGCGGGACACCTTCCACTATGGAACCCGTACATGTACGCGGGTTTCCCACATCTGGCGGAAAGCGAATCGGGCTTATTTTATCCTGGAAATATTTTCATCCATCTCCCCGGAGATTTTACTCACTGGTATTCAATAGAGGTCGTGGCGCATTTCATGATCGCCGCATCGGGATTTTATACATGGATGCGATATCGACGCCATGAGAAACTGACATCGGCGTTTCTCGCGGTAACGTACTCGACAACACCATTCCTGATTTTTCATATAACGACTTTGGGGCTATTCACATCGATTGTGTGGCTGCCATGGTTCTTCCTGATTTTCGACAAGGGCATATACAGCAGACAACCGCTTAGATTCGGACTGTGGCTATCATTAATATTTGGGATCATGCTCATGAGCGGATCGATCCACGCCACTTTCCTCAGTATAACCGGGCTGGTTTTATACGGCCTTGGGAAAATTATCGCATCCGGCGGCCGCCGCCCAAGGTTAAATTTATTTTTGAGAATCATGCCGGTGCTTGTCCCGATCATTCTCGCCCCGGTCATAGCCGCGATCCAGATACTGCCGACCCTTGAGCTTACCCAATTCTCCGAACGGTCGGCATCCGATATGATTGAATTTTATGACATGGGCACATGGTTAAATATTCCAAGGCTCAGGTCACTCGTAACTTTTCCCGCTCTCGATAATCCCGCGGATATCCAGCACTACGGAAGCAGTCTTTGTTTCCTGGGGGTTATTCCGTTCATTTTCGCATTATCATCACTTGCATTCTGGAAAGAGAAACGCTGGGAGCTGCTTCCATTGGTTCTGACCGGAATTGTGACGCTGCTTCTCGCATTCGGACGTAATCTTCCCGGCTATGATCTACTGGTCCAGATCCCACCATTCTCGATGTTCCGGTATCCGGGACGGATGGCTCATGTAACCTTGACTGTATTTCTTGTCCTTGCCGCGCCCGGACTGGATTATCTTCTGGGAAAAATTAATAACAATGAAACCAGGGGCAATCGAAACTGGTGGCCACTGATGGTCGTTGGGACCGGGATCATTATTCTCACGGGAATTTATGGAGTGGTAAAAGGCGGGATCGTTCAGGCCGGCAGTGCTCCCGTATTATTTTTTGGAATCCTGGTCGCCATGTTTACAGTAGCTTTGCGTCCTGTAAATAATGAACTAAAAAATAAAAAGCTGGCGGGAATAATTCTCGGTTCATTACTGGTTTTAAGTCTGGCCGCCCAGGTTGTGCTTACGTACCCATTCAGCAGGCTGCTTGTACAGAACCGGCCAAAATTCGACGAGTCACTTCAATTTTTCGATGACATCAGGGCCGAATTTCCATCCGATGATGAAATCCCGCGAGTCCTTCTCGCGGGAAGCCATTACCTGATGGACCCGGAAGCCATGGATCATCTTGGATTCAAGGCACTGGATAATGTCTGGGATAACATGTCGGGAAACGCGTCCGGACTCGGAAACGTGACCGCTCTCCGCGGCCTCACCCCGCTCAACCAGAATGACTGGAAGGTTATCCTCCGTGATACCCTTCAAGCCAACATGGATGCAGTGCTGGAGCGAGCCAGGGAATTCGGCGAGGCGAAAATCCCCGATGCGATTTCAATGAAAATTATCCTTATGCTTGGTACGGATATCCTTCTTCTCGAAGGTGATGACTGGGAGGTCCCGGGATTCGAGCTTTGGCGGGATGATCTTGGGCTTCCTTATCATGACGGCTTGTGCGCGTACCGTGCCGAGGGCGGGATGATTGTGGATGCATATTTTGTGGATATCGCTTATTTCAATTTTTATGACGGCTATGCAGGTTACCTGAGATGGCTGTCAGATGAATACATCGATATCGGAACAAATGCAGGAATTGAAATGAGTGAGAACGGGGGCAATGAAACAATTTTCTACAGGAATGGAATGTCAAATGTCATCGGTCGCGACCGGGGTTACAACTGGATGACGTTCGATGTGTCTGTCGATGAGGAAGGCGGCTTTTTAGTGACCGGTGAAAATTTCTATCCCGGCTGGAAAGCGTTCATCGATGGCGACGAGTTAGAGATCTACAAAACTAATTACCTTCTCATGGGGATCGAAGTTCCGGCAGGAGAGCATAAAATCGAATTTCGCTACCAGCCGGGATCGGTGCTGGTCGGAATGATCGGGTCACTGTCGGGATTAATAATCTGGGCAATTCTGATGGGTTTAACGATTCTGATATCCGGAAAAAGAACCGGAATGAGAAGGATTTAAAGGCACATGCAAGGCATGATGAAAGCGGACACGAAATCGGAATTTATACCGCTGCTCGGGCCGATTCTTCTCCCGCTCATTTTTTTCTGGCGTGAACTTATCGGTCTGAATGTGTTTGCCGGGTTTGATTTCACTCACCTGATACTGCCCTTTCACCATTACGCGAGAGACGCATACAGTCATGGATTTCTGCCGGAGTGGAATCCGTTCATGTTTGGTGGATTCCCGCAGATCGCGGAAGGCGAGGGCGGTTTTTTCTATCCGGGAAACTGGATGATGCTCGCGTCGGGGGACCAGTCGGTGCTTCTTTCATGGAACGTCGTGCTGCACCTGATTCTCACCGGGTGCCTGATGTACATGTACCTCCGAAACCGCGGCGCGACCCGTGCGACATCGGGCTGGCTCTCAATAATTTACCAGTTTCTTCCCGGGCTGATATTAAGAATGGAAACGGTCGGGCTTTTCCAGGCAGTCTGCTGGCTTCCTGGATTTTTCTGGATGCTGGAACGTTCCGTGAATTCAGCAATCATGGGGAAGGACCTGAAATCGGCGCTGAAATCCGGCTGGCATAAGTGGATGTTATACGCTTCCGTGATTGTGGCATTCATGCTACTTGCCGGATCGAGCCAGATAGCTTTTTACGCGATGGTCGGAGGGTTTCTTTACCTGTGCGGATTTTCTTTATCCGGACCCCATCCCGGGCGGCGTGCGGGCTGGGCCGGAGCGACATTCGTTTTGATTACAATTATCTCTGTGATCCTGTCCGCGGTGCAATTGATTCCGACCGCGTTATTTTCCGAACTTTCGTGGCGAGTGAATGAAGCCGGGTACAGCTATTACAGGATCGGGACCTGGATCACACTGCCGCGTCTTTCAAGCCTTTTCATGTTCCCGGCTGTCAGCGATACGAGTGAAATTCTCTATTATGTCACATCGCTTGGATACATCGGACTGCTGCCGCTGTTGCTTGTTGGTGTCGCGATTAACCGGTACAG
>DAOVJF010000344.1 GCA_030673355.1 Planctomycetota bacterium
CTCTTATCTTGGTGAGTTTCTCAACCTCTTCGAGGAATTTCGGGATATCTATCCTGGGCACAATCGGTTCTCCCTGATTTATACACGTTCCGGGATCGATTGTCCCGAATCCGGCACCGTCATGATACCGGTGATCGGTCACTTTCCCCGGAAGCCCGAGCTGTTCCCAGATTTTCGATGTCAGCTCAGGCAGGAACGGGTAAAGGAGGATCGCGAGATTATGAAGTACCTGCGCCTGGTCGTACAGAAACGCGTTAATCTCGTCGAACTTACCCTCCTTGCGAAGTTCCCACGGCTTGGTCTCTTCTATATTCTTGTTAGCCAGCCTTACAAGCTCCCAGATCGCTTCGAGCGCCTTGTGCGGCTGGAATTCCTCGATTGCCTTAACAGATCCATCGTGTGCTTTTCGGGATGCGTCGACAAGCGTCTTGTTATGCTCACCTTCGATCGGGATAGCTCCGTTTGAATCCTTCGCGATCATTGCGAGAGTACGGTTCAGGAGATTTCCAAGGTCGTTCGCGAGATCGGCGTTCGTTTTCTCGGCGATCGCTTCATGGTTGATGCTGCCGTCGTCGCCGAAACGAACCTCCCTCAGAAGGTAATAGCGCAACGCGTCGCTTCCGAGAAGTTCGAGGTACGGATACGGATCGAGAATATTCCCGAGAGTTTTGCTCATTTTTCGCCCGCGTTCGAGTAAGTACCCGTGTGAAAATGTCCCCCTCGAAATTAATTTACCGGGATTATCCGGGTCCAGTTCAGCGGCTAATTGCATTGCCGGCCAGATGACCGTATGGAACCACAGGATATCTTTCGCGATTATGTGTACACAGTTCGGCCAGTACTTTGCGAATCTGGTCGGTTTGATTTCATATGATGGATCGGCCTCTTTTTTGTCCAGCTCATCGAGATACTCGCCAATTCCGGTCGCGGTTGCATAGCCGAGAAGCGCATCGAACCAGACATAGCACACATGTCCGGGCTCGATATCATCGAGTGGAACACCCCAGTCGAGTTTTGTCCTGCTGACCGCCAGGTCGTCAACCCCGCCCTTTAATTTTGAAATGATTTCATTCCGACGGGTTTCGGGCTGGATTCTCTCCGGTTCCTTTTCAAGGATTTCGAGGAGCACAGGCGCCCATTTCGAGAGGCGGAAAAATAGCGACGGTTCTTTCAGAAGGACCGGCTCGGTGTCATGGTCGGGGCATTTCCCATCGACAAGATCCCTCTCGTTCAGGTATTTCTCGCACCCGACACAGTAAAGCCCCTCATAATCGCCGAGATAAATATCCCCGCGGTCATAGATGCGCTTGAAAAACCGCTGCACATCGAGGTAATGGTCTTCCGGCTCGCGCTGGGTTGTGCGGATGAAATAATCGTATTCAATTCCGCAGCGTTTCCAGAGCGCTTTCCCGTCCTCGACAATTTTGGTCGTCCATTCAATCGGTCCCAGTCCCTGGGCGGTCGCGGAATCCTTGATTTTCTGACCGTGTTCGTCCGATCCGGTGATGAAATATGAATCGTAACCGAGCATCCTGTGGAAGCGTGTGAGTGTGTCGCATACGTAGGATGAGTACGCGTGCCCAAGGTGAAACGCGGCATTGGTGTAATAAAGTGGTGTGGTTATCGCGAAAATTTTCTTATCGTCTGTCATTTCAGACACCTCCCGCTTCGCAGGATATTATACGGCAAGAATATTTCCAGTGCCGTTTACCGGATGAACTCCCATCGACACCATCCCCCCACAGGGGGGATTATAGGGGGGGCTTTTCCGGTCATTCCTTAAACCCCAACAAAAACAAACCGCTACCGTTTACCGGATGAACTCCCGTCAACACCATCCCCCCACAGGGGGGGATTATAGGGGGGGGCTTTTCCGGTCATTTCTTAAACCCCAACCAAAACAAACCGCCCGTGCTACCCCCCTCCATGGTGGGACGGTTTGCTTATCAATTCCTAAAAAAACAAACGCCCCGGACGGGGCGTACACCGAACACGACGGTATGCCCCGGTTTTATCCCGGATTATACATCCCCATAGCCATGTATTGTGTGTACGCGAGCATTTAATTCTCCTGTACCGGCATAAATATAATCGGTAACTGTTAGAAGCTTATACACCAGAAAACGGGGATTCGCAAGTGGGATAAGTGGAACTAAAACATGAAGCCCGGAAACCCATAGGAGATAGAGTCGGGTTTTCCCAGATGTATATTGGGTTTCCGGGTTACATACTAGGGCAAATTTAGCTTTATAATCTGAATACCTCCATCGCCTGCACTGATAATTGCATAGTCACCATAGATTGCTACATCTGCTGCACTACCCGCTATTGGGATTTCATCAATCCTGTAAGCTTCCTCGACAGGGTTGATATTGTAGATTTGCAAGGTGTTGAAATCGGCAATATAAGCATAGTCACCATCGATGGTTATACCGTTGGCGCTGAAAGGAGTTTCAACCGATCTGACGACGTGGGGTTCTTCGGGATCACTTACATCCACAATAACAAATACTGGATTATCAAGCCCAATGTCGGTTGCTGCTATGAACGCATAGTCCCCCCTGATCTCGAGATCTTCAGCCGGAGCATCGAGTTCGATGGAACCAATGATTTGAGCAGATTCAATCGAGGAGACATCAATGATCTGCAATCCTGAATTTTTGTCAGCTATATAAACATAATCACCGGCGACCGCGACCCTGTTGGCACTTCCTGGTGTAGGTACAGATTGGACTATGTAGGCATGCGCGATTGGATCAATATCAACGATTTCAATTGAAGTGGTTGCATTTTCATTGCTTTCCCATGGCAGGCCTGAAACGCTTGAAGCAGCCACATATGCATAGCCGTCTGAGACTGCAACACCCCGAGCATACGCCGGCATCTCTACAAACCTGACAATTTCTACTGCATCGGGTGGGTCTATATCTACAATCATTAAGCCGACTTCACGGTTTGCAATGTAAGCGAATCCTTCAGAAATTGCCACCTGGCCTGAATGCGATCCCGATAACACCTGGCTTATAACATGAGTTTCCTCTATTGGGTCTATATCGAGAACCATCAGTGCAAATTCCCACCCGGTGGCATAAACAAAACCATCCGCTATTGCCAGGTTATGGGATGTTCCGGGTGATGGTTTGAAATCAACAAAAATCGGTGATGCAGGATTTGAAATATCCCACACCTGAAGACTCCCTTCATCTGCGATGTAAATGTAATTATCCTTGAAAGCCGCTGCTCGTGGTTGTCCGGGAGTATCTATCTCACCAACAATATGTGCTAGATCAGTGTTGCTGATGTCAACCACCTGTACTCCATGATCGAATGTTGCCAGATATGCATAACCGTTGTAAACATCCACAGCAACCGCACCGCTTGGAAGTTCTACAGTGTTTACAATCTCAGCAGACTCCGGAGTGGAAATATCGATGATATCCAATCCCGCTGGAATACCGCGACTATCCCAATCATTTCTCGAAACGTAGGCGTAGTCAGCCGAAACATCAATATCCATGGTTTGGGGGATGTCTTCAACAACCCGAACCACGTGAGCTTCCTCAACCGGATCTGCGTCAATAACTGTAAGTTCGAAGTGTCCAGCAGCATAAATATAACCGTCTGCTGAATCAATTGCAGAAACCCGAATATCATCAACATAGGCCACCTGCTCCATTGACTTGGCATCGATAATCCCTATCCCGTTATGTTCAGGAACATAAATCCAATCACCATCGACCTTTAAGCATGGGACATAACCGATATTAAATTTGCCTAAATTTTTTATGTCATCCGGCGGGTTAAATTCAACTTTTACCACGCTTCCAAAGGGAGCACTTTCACCAAAATAAAAATAACCGTTGTCCGCTCCAACACATTCTGCTTCCTCGGGCACTTCCATAGAACTGAGCCATTCAGGATTTGAAGGAACTGCAATGTCAAATATATGAAACCCGCTGGCAGTTCCGGCAACTAAAAGGTAATTCTCATAAAC
>DAOVJF010000499.1 GCA_030673355.1 Planctomycetota bacterium
CAGGTACTTAACCTGTTCCAGGACCTCCAGGAGCAGTTCGGGCTGACCTACCTTTTTATCGCGCATGATTTATCGATCGTGGAGCATATTTCAGATTATGTAGCGGTTATGTACCTCGGGAAGATTGTGGAGTATGCTCCCGCTCCGGAATTATACGCGAACCCGAAGCATCCATATACGCAGGCACTGTTATCAGCGGTGCCGGTACCCGATCCGGATCATAAACCGGAGAGGATATTGCTGGAGGGCGATCCGCCGAGTCCTTCGAATCCCCCGTCTGGATGCAGGTTTCATACAAGGTGCAGGTATGTAAAGCCGGAGTGCAGCGGTGAGGAACCCCCGAGATCGGATTTTTCGGGGAATCACTGGACGGAATGTTATTTGTATTGAATGCAAACGAAAATTTGGGGACAAAGGCAAATTTGGGGTAAAAAAAAATTTGGGGTAAGGAAAATTTTGAAGAATAAATCGGGGACATCTCTTTTCGCCCGTCGAAAAGCAGCGAAAAATTTGGGGACACCTCTTTTCGCCCGTCGAAAAGCAGCGAAAAATTTGGGGACATCTCTTTTCGCCCGTCGAAAAGCAGCGAAAAATTTGGGGACATCTCTTTTCGCCCGTCGAAAAGCAGGTGTCCCCTTCTATTCAATCAATTATCCTGTTCACTTTCCCCCAACAAATCCCTCAATAACAACTCACAATTTTGCGGACGCATATGAATCTCGTCGTAAAAATCATCGGGATTCCCGCCAAACGAATCGATCGACGTGTAATCCCTGAATACACCGCCCATCTCACCTATTGACGACTCAAGGTAATCCGAAACTTCCCCGATTATTTCATCGGCGCCGATTGACTGGTATAAATCATAAAGCTGCGGGTGGGTCGATGGGAGAAATGCGTAAACCCTGATGTTATTCTCCCGGCAGATTTCAAGGAGGTCCTCCCAGTATTGAATCCTGACCTGGGACAGTTCTGTAAAACTTGACAGAAACAGGCTTCGTTCCGGGTACTTCCTCACTCGCTGGTCAAGTCGGTTCTGTAAATCGAATGTGCCATCCGCGATATCCCGCTCCCGCTGGACCCATGTAGCTAACCCGTTACCGGAAACAACCATCTTACGAATTCCATACCGCTCTTTGATTAATTTCCTGATGCTGCCAACCGATTCCTGGGTCATCTCGAAACTCAGCAGACGTCGAACGCGCTCACCCAATGTCATTACCCCGACATCATGGTACTTGAAATACCGCGCGAAATCGTCGATATAGACCACTTCGGGCTGGATCGGAAGCGTGGGATGGAACGATTCGGGATCGACACCGATTATCAATGTATCTATTGGTGAATTGGAATTATCCAGCGCGATATTCAGGGTTGCGTAAATAATTTCCGCACGGGCGCCCGGACCTGAAAAATTGAACGTCCGCTTTCCAATCAGGTTCTCGACCACATCGGGATCGAAAGCCAATGTTCGGGAGCTCCCGATAATCAGGCATTCCGGCTTCGGCTCAAATTCATCGAGCAGGGTCAGTTTTTCGTCATACCCGCTGACCTCGGTGCGTGGAAATATCCCAACCCCATATATAGCGAAAGGATCGACCAGAAGATTCATGAGCATAACCGGCACCAGCGTAATCAGGACGGTACCGAGTAGAACCCTCATGAATTCGGGGATCCGGGGAATTTTATTTAGCTCCCTGGTATTCAACTCAAACCCAATCCTTCGTAACCCGGCTTGCCGAGCAGCTTAAACATTTTCTGCTTGTAAACCTCGACGCCAGGCTGGTCGAACGGGTTGATTTCGTTAAGATAACCGGAAATCGCGCACGCGTACTCGAAGAAATAGATCAGGACACCCAAATGGTATTCATCCAGCTTCGGGATATAGATCCCAAGGTTCGGGCAGCCACCGTCCGCATGCGCCGCGCGGGTTGCCTCCTGCGCGACTTTATTTATTTCAGCTAATTCCCGTCCGGCAAGGTAGTCGAGGCCGTCGGCCGAATTACCTCCACCGGTGCCCGGAACTTCAAGCGATGGTTCCCCACCCTCGACAGCAAGGAAAGTCTCGGTAAGAATCCTGGGACCGTCCTGCACCCATTGCCCGAGCGAATGAAGATCGCGGGAGTAGATCGCTCCCGCCGGAAACAGGCCCTTCTGGTCTTTTCCTTCACTCTCACCATAAAGTTGCGTCCACCATTCGATAAACTGCGCCAGCCCTGGTTCAAATGAAACCATAAGCTCTATCGAGATTCCGGATTTGTATAACAGGTGACGAACGGAAGCATATAATCGTGCTGGATTACCTGCGAGATTTGTCTCCCGGCACGCCGCCGATGCTTCCTTCGCTCCCCTGAGAAGTTCATTAATATCGATCCCTGCATACGCCAGTGGAAACAATCCAACCGGGGTCAATACCGAATACCGTCCACCGACATTATCTGGAACTATAAATGTCTCCCAGCCCTTTGAATCCGCGAGTTGACGTAGTGCGCCTTTTTC
>DAOVJF010000071.1 GCA_030673355.1 Planctomycetota bacterium
ATTACACCCACAGACACGCCTTCGCTCAGTCTGTAGGCGCCACCCGGATTTGCTTATTACACCCACAGACACGCCTTCGCTCAGTCTGTGGGCGCCACCCGGGTTTGCTTATTACACCCGACCCCACTCCTTCATCGTAATAATACAGGTAAGTACCATCAACCATTATGGAAGGAAAAAATAATCCCCCCGCATAATGAGGGGGGAGATAAAACAGTTAATTCATAAATCTATCGAAAAAAGTAATCCTACTGGAACAGATTATCTTTAACGAAAGACAGTAATTTTCCAATCAGTCCTGATCCTGGCCCGATGCCAGATCCGTCAGGTTCTTAAGCACTCCATGATCCTCAAGAGTACTCGTGTCACCGCTTGCGACTTCACCGTTCGCTATGGACTTCAACAGGCGTCGCATGATTTTTCCAGACCTGGTTTTTGGAAGGGCTTCGGTGAAGATAAGTCTTTTCGGACGCGCGATCGCTCCGATTTCCTTATCAACGTGGGCTTTCAGTTCCTTGATAATTTCATCGCCCGGCTCGATACCCATTTTCAGAGTGACAAATGCGCAGACAGCCTCACCGGTCAGGTCATCCTTCATTCCGACAACGGCAGCTTCCGCAACCTTGGGATGCGCCACAATCGCGCTCTCGATTTCCATTGTGCCCAGGCGGTGACCCGCAACGTTCAGGACATCGTCCAACCTGCCCATGATCCAGAAATAACCGTCCTCATCGGTACGCGCTGAGTCGCCGGCATAATATTTGTGGGGAATCTGCGACCAGTATGCCTGCTTGTACCGCTCATCGTCGTTGTAAAGGGTCTGGAGCATCGCAGGCCAGGGTTGCTTGATAACCAGCCGTCCACCACTTCCGAGCGGGACCACCTCTCCGGACTCGTTGACAATTTCGGGATTGACACCGGGAAGCGGACGTGTGCATGAGCCGGGTTTGGTCGGGGTCGCACCGGGTAGAGGGCTGATCATGATGCACCCGGTTTCGGTCTGCCACCATGTATCGACTATCGGGCAATTCTCCCGGCCGATATTCTTGTGATACCAAATCCAGGCTTCAGGGTTGATCGGCTCACCGACAGTCCCAAGCAGACGGAGTGACGAGAGATCGAATTTTTTCGGATGCTGTTCGCCCCATCTCATGAACGCGCGAATCGCAGTCGGAGCCGTGTAGAACGTATTAATCCTGTATTTTTCAACAAGTTCCCAGAACCGTCCCTCATGCGGGTGGTTCGGCGCGCCTTCGAACATCACCGATGTGGCACCATTGGCGAGTGGCCCATAAACGATATATGAATGCCCGGTTACCCAGCCGATATCCGCTGTGCACCAGTATGTATCCTCTTCCTTGATATCGAAAACCAGTTTAGTGGTGTGGTAGGTTCCGACCATGTATCCACCGGTTGAATGCTGGACGCCCTTGGGTTTTCCTGTTGAACCGGATGTATAGAGAATAAACAGCGGATGGTTGGATTCGACCGGCGTGACCTCGCAAACTCCGCTCTGGCCGTCTATCAGGTCATGCCACCAGATATCCTTACCATCGTTCCAGTCGACCGATTCACCGACGCGTTTAACGACGATATTCTTCTCAATTGTCGGGCAGTTTTTAATCGCTTCATCGGTGTTAGCCTTGAGCGGAACATGCTTGCCGCGACGCCAGCCCTGGTCGGCGCAGATGACAATCTTAGCTCCGACATCGTTGATCCTGTCCTTCAGGGCTTCTGCGGAAAATCCCCCGAAAACTATCGAATGCGGCGCCCCTATTCTGGCGCAGCCAAGCATGGCGATAGCAAGCTCGGGAATCATCGGCATGTAAAGGCAGACACGGTCGCCTTTCTCGACACCCAGGCTTTTCAAGCCGTTGGCGAACCTGCACACCTCACGGTGAAGCTGCTGATAAGTGAAAGTCCTCTGATCCCCCGGCTCTCCTTCCCAGATGATGGCAGCCTTGTTTTTTCTCGCGGTTTCGAGATGCCTGTCGAGGCAGTTATAGCTAATATTTGTAATACCGCCTTTGAACCATTCGGCAAATGGCTCGTTCCATACAAGAATCTCCTTAGGCTCTTCGAACCAGAAGAGTTCGCTGGCGATTTCAGACCAGAACTCTTCAGGATTTTCAATGCTTCGTTTCCAAAGTTCCTCGTACTCCTCCATACTCTTGACATGAGCTTTACTGGAGAATTCCTTCGATGGATAAAAAACTCTTGTTTCCTTAAGTTTGGATTCAATGTCTACAGTCATATGACCACCTGTGTCCTTAAAATTTTCCTTTTGAATTGAAATTATTTACTATTCAAGTACTTCTAAACTACTGCCAGAGGGGTATATTAATGATAAATGCCCTCTGAAGCGCACCTATATTTACTCCGACCAGAGCACATTTTCAAGTAAAATAAGGCTGTTTATTAAAATTTCACAATATTATTGAGTTTATACCCATTTTCTTGTGAAAATTTGCGCAAACGGTGAGCATTCTTTGATTTAAGAGCTCTGACGTTTGAATCAATTTTTAGGAAATTCGGACCCTCTTCTCGCTCAAAAATGACTATGTTACCTGACTAACCCGCTAAAAACTGGTTTTTATATAAATTTCTCAAGTAAGACTACCGATGTAATTTCTTCATGCTCATCAGTAATAATCTTTGGGAAACATTGAACAGGCAACTCTTTCCCATCTTTTGTCAAAAACGTCACGGCACACTGATAATCACTATTTTTTAGCACGGATGGAAAAATCTCTTTGAAATGCTGTTTTGATTCTTCATCGAGGAAATCCACGATATCACGGCCTGAAAGTTCAATTTTAGTATATCCCATAGCCTGGCATGCCACAGAATTTGCCGTAAGGATCTTTCCTTTGTCATTAAGGATGATCACCGGATCAACAGACGCGTTGAAGACAATATTAAACCTTTCCTCAAGCTCAGAGATAAGTTCCATGGCGGTTGTTTTCAGAGTGATATCCCTGGCAAACGCGCACATAAAATCGTCATCCCCAAGTTTTACCCGGTACGTCCTTACCTCAACAGGTATTAAAGAACCATCCTTCGTTTTATGTCTTGTTTCAAAAGGCTCACCTGGACTATTCTTTATTTCTTCCCAGTGATGCGGCCATTCGGCCTTGTCATACCACGGGTCTATATCCGCGACCGACATATTTAAGAGTTCTTTTTCGGTGTACCCAAGCGATTCACAACTAACCTTGTTTACATAATGAAACTCGGCATTTTCAGCGATCAGAAAAACCGCGTCTGTGAAATTATCCACAGCGAATTTCATGAACTCCTTGAGCTCTTGAGATGAGAGTTCCCTCTCATGCAACTTCTCCATCATGAGATCATCCTCCTATAATTAAAAGTCCTAGATCGTATTGTGGAACGTCGCGCCTAAGCTAATAATATTATAATTATTTCATTTGTCAATATGTACAGGAACTATTCAGTCCCAGAATTCATACCGATTACCACTGACGACGGATTGTGTAGTTCAGCACAGTTTCCCCATCCGACTCGACCGGGATGATAAATTCGACCGTGCTGGCGTCCTTCTGGGAGTATTCCGTGGTTGAGCGGAGAACCTCCCAGTCACCCCAGACATGGTCCCAGTAGATAATTTCAACGTCTTCAGTTTTGTGATTTCGGATCGTGACCTTGACATCATACTCCCAGGTGTCATAACGAATTTCTCTGCGGTCCATGACAACCCGCTCACCGACAATGTCGAATGCTTCACCCATTAAAATTTCTATTTCCTCGTCTTTTGGAGTGTGATCGACACGATCCTCACCGATAAATTGAAGCGATCCGGATGAATCCTCCTTGTAAACCCTGATCAGGCCTGCCGGAATTGGAATTCCAAGCTCATTTTCCTCGGAGTTCATAAAATTGAGCCTGACTTCAATTTCAGCTTCAGCGGTATCGCCGGAGTAATAATAAGCGTAACCGGGATCGAAAATGAACAACTTCTCGACCCCGATCCCCTCCCCTTCGAGAAGGCTGATCTGTTTCTGCTGGTTATTGAGCACAGTCGCTGGCCGCTGGAGAGTGTAGAGGTGGTACTCGAAGAACGATTCTTCCACGAAACCGGCATCATAGCCCGTGTCGCAAGGTATTTCTTCTGTGTCTTCGCCATACTCACATTCGTAATCATACTGTTTGACCCTGTGAACCTCCCCGGCGACGAGTTTCAGTTCAGCATCGTAGTAGGCAGTTCCGGAGTTGTTATTGATCGTCACCCAGCCTGAGAGATCGAGGACATCATCGTTCTGCCCGACAATAGCCACATAATTCGCTTCCCACCCAAGACCGTCGGTAAGGTAGCTCATCTCGCATTCCGCGGTCATATCCCGACTGGAAATCAGCGACCATCGCAAAGTCGGACGGGTGATAAGTCCTTCCGGGAGATCGTCGAACGTAACCTCGACAGGATTATTGATGATATTTATCCCCGATCTGGTCTGGATAACGAGGTTGCCATCATATGAAAGTAAGATCCCGTCGATTGTACGGCCGTCCTCGGTACGGATTTCGATGTGGTTGTCGATGTGGGCTTCATAAAGTGCCGCGGTCGACACGAGGTCATATTCGTAATTCTGCTCGAGGATCGTGAGCGAATCAGGATCGGTTTCGTTTACAAAATGGACGCTGGTAGGGTCCATCCGTGAAGCGACGTCCATGAATATCAGATCGAATTCGGCACGCGGCAATTCGATTTCGCGAGTGTCTTTTACAAGGCCCGTCCCATCGTTGTAGATCGTAACAGCCATAAATGTCTGGTCGTCGAATGTGGTCGTGACCTGCGGTCCGGCGATGATGCTCCCTGGTATCAGGAACATGATTACAATCAGAACGATGAGGACGGGTAGTGAGATCAGTCCGATGGGTTTTATGTATTTCATCATGATGTTCCCTCTATCACTGTTGTTTTTTACCTCCCACCCAGAGGGGGGGATTGAGGGGGGGGTCGGTATTTTGACCATTACCATTCTCTCCGGATCGTGTATTCAAGGACAGTCTCACCATCGGATGCAACCGGG
Source organism: Planctomycetota bacterium (assembly GCA_030673355.1). GTDB lineage: Bacteria > JAJVIF01 > JAJVIF01 > JAPKYR01 > JAPKYR01 > JAPKYR01. The sequence continues at coordinate 5,049 of DAOVJF010000071.1, forward strand.
ATAATAAACTCGACCGTGCTTGCGTCTTTCTGTTCGTATTCGTGAGTGCTTCGACGTACTTCCCAGTCGCCCCAGACATAGTCCCAGTACACGATTTCAACCCTTTCATCCTTGTGGTTTCTGACAGTCACTTCGACATCGTACTCCCAGATATCAGAACGGATTTCGCGACGGTCCATGACTACCCGTTCGCCGACAATATCGAAAGCCTCACCTAACAGAATTTCGATTTCCTCGTCCTTGGGAGTGTGATCGATACTGTCTTCACCGATAAATTGCAGCGAACCGGACGAATCTTCCTTGTAAACCCGCATCGTTCCTTTCGGTAATGGGATGCCAAGCCCGTTTGCTTCCGAATTCATGAATTGCAGCCGGACTTCGATATCGGCCTCCGCGGTGTCGCCGCGTCCGTAATAGGTGTAGCCCGGATCGAATACGAAAATCTTGTCGACAGTTATACCTTCGCCTTCGAGGAGGCTGATCTGTTTCTGCTGATTATTCAGGACTGTCGCGGGTCGCTGGAGCGTGTAGAGATGATATTCGAAAAATGATTCTTCTTCGAATCCTCTTGGTCCACCGAGAGCGCCGTAACCGTTCATAGCCATGGGTGCCGCCATTCTCGCATATTCAGGCTGTACACGATGAACCTCACCCGCGACAAGTTTCAGAATCGCGTCATTGTAGGCTGTCCCGGAATTATTGTTGATCGTTACCCATCCTGATAGATCGAGACGGTCATCGTTCTGATTGACGATCACCACATAATTCGCGCGCCAGCTAATCCCCGATGTCAGGTAGCTCATCTCGCATTCGTGGTTACCCCCCGAGCCGTTTATCAGCGACCATTTCAATGTCGGACGGGTGATCAGGCCTTCGGGAAGCTCCTCGAACTGGATCTCGACCGGATTATTCACGATCACAATCCCATCGCGGGTTTGAATGACAAGGCTGCCGCTATACGAGAGCAAAATCCCGCTGACAGTGCGTCCGTCCTCGGTCCGAATCTCGATTTCCTTGTCGATGTAACGCCTGAACAGGGCTTCGGTCGATACGAGATCGTATTCGTAATTCTGTTCAAGGATCGTGATCGCGTCGGGATTCGTGTTCGACACGAAATGTACGCTGGTCGGGTCCATCGACGACGCGACATCCATGAAGACCAGGTTAATCTCGCCTTCAGGCAGGTTCAGATTTCTCGTGTCTTTCACAAGGCCGGTACCGTCGTTGTAGATCGTGATAGCCATGTCCGACTGATCATCGGATGTTGTCTCGACGATCGAGCCATCCGCAACCGCATGCGGAATAAATGTCACTAATGCAAGAACAAGTAACAGTGCTGATACAGCGACTGTAAGTCGTGGGGTATTCATGAGGGGGGATTTCATGAGGGGGTATCCTCCATTTTTATTTCGAAATATGAACGCGGACTGCACAACGTGAAGTAGGACACGGGAATTGTAACCGAGGGTTCAGAAATTTACTAATCGGGGGAGAAGGAAAAGCCAAAACAGCCAGGCACATGCAGCCAGGGAATCCACTTGTTGATCTCGCAATCTTTCAATATCTGACAAAGGGATTCCCGGGGATTATTAACATTGTTGGATTGGTGTGCGAAATCCCCGGAAAGCCTGAAGTCACGAAGGCGGGTGATTCAAGGTTACTCGATGGCTTCCCAGGCCCACTTGCCGACGAGCGTGCCGTTAGCTTCCAGCTATCGGATTACGTGTGACGACTGCTTCCAGCCGTTGTCCCTGGTTTTTCAATGTTGCCCTTGTTGTTTTCCTCCGATATTTTGATTTTTAATTTGGAACCCGGCGCGCGATAAGGCAATTTAATGCCCGAACGACCATGTGATATCGATCGCTGACTTGCCCCGGCATTGACTGGGTTTGGCAGGCTCCCCTGGGTACTTTGTCAAGCCGTTAAACTTCCCGCCTGCCCGTTAACGAGCGGCGTGTATGGGTACTGGCGCTCAGCTTCTGGGAGCTGGAAATCACGCGCCGGGTTTGGTATGGAGGGAATTCCCTGCAGTGAGAACAGAATAGCCTCCAGAGTAAGTATAGCATAAAGTTGGTATTTTGTCAAGAGTGGACAAAGGGAAAGTGGGGATTTTTGGGGGGGGATGGAAATGGCACCCTTATAAGTATAGATATGAGTCTACCGCTGTAATGGTAAGCGAGGCTGAGTTGCGGTATAATTAATCAGCGAAACCTAAGTATGCAAAAGTGTGGCGCGGAAGGAGGTATGATCTGTGCCGAAAAGATTGAACGTCGTAATTACACGTGAAGATAAAATTTTCGTGGCTCATTGTATCGAACTCGGCGTTGTGAGTCAGGGGAGTACGATCGAGGAGGCGCAGGTAAACCTCAGGGAGGCAGTAGAACTCTTCATTGAAAGTTTTGGTGCGGATGACCTTCCGGACAGTCAGGGCGAGATCGTATTATATCCATTAGAGGTCACCGTCCTTGGCTAAACTACCCGTTCTATCAGGCAATGAGCTTGTGGCCGCTCTGGAAAAATGCGGCTTTGAGGTTGTGCGGCGAAAAGGCAGCCACGTAAGCCTCCAGAAGGGTGCGTTCAGAACAGTGATACCGTTTCATGACGAGCTGGCTAAGGGAACACTGCTCGGTATCCTGAGGCAGTGCGGATTATCGAGAGAGGAATTGACCGCGCTTCTGAATTAAATCCACTTATTCTAATGCTAAATCGGTAGCTACCATCCTGGACAAGGACGGGTGCCGCCCACAGACTGAGCGAAGGCGTGTCTGTGGGTGAATCAAGCGCGTTATGGTAGCCCGGTGAACCCATATAAAAATACCCAAATTCTATTAAATCCAGCGGAAGGGTTCCCGGGGATTATTAACATTGTTTGATTTGTGTGTGGAATTCCCGGAAAGCCTGGAGCTACTAAGGCTGATGATTCAAGGTTACTCGGTGGCTTCCCGTGCTACTTGCTGTAAGCACCACATGTCGTGGATTGTGGGATAATCGTTCGTCCACAAGCTCCGCAAGACAAACCCAGAGTGGGCTGCGTTGAGGGGTCGCTTGTGAACGGCACCCGGAGTTCTAAGTCTCAATTCTCCTAGGCAAATTGTAGAATTCATCAAGGAAACGTTTCGCTTCGAGTGGATTTTCGCAGTCCAGAATATAGTTTCTTTGCTGGGTTTTTATAACCAGTGCATCGTCAGACCATCCGAAAAACTCTAATGTGCTAGTTAACATGCCGTTCGAGATACTAAATAAGAAACCGAAAATTTGAATTAAAAACCAAATCACAAATCCTGATATTGTTTTCGCGTAATTTGAAGACCGTGGTGTCTTCCGCATTATGTCAATTTCAAGGATGCTGGAACTATCTAATCTCTTCACTCTTTTTGAGAAACGTGCTATTGAAATCTCCAAATACGAGTCAAAAGCCCTGACGCGAAGTTTAGGCGCATTCAAGAAAAAGTATGCGCCTATTATTATAACCACAAGCAACGTAACGAAATACATCATTCTCATGCCATTAATCACCTCAGCCATGCCATCAATCATCTCCACCTCAGCCATTCCATAATTCACCTCAGCCATTCCATCAATCACCTCAGCCATTTCAGAAGATTGATTTATTTGCGGAAGGTACATCATTGTGACTATGGAAGCAAAGAACAATGTAACACTACAAACAACAATCAAGATAACCGGCAAAAGTATAGAGTAATTATAACTCCATTCGTAAACAAATTTCTTCTTGAGGTCATTCGCTTTTAGCGGCATTGTTATCCCTCACCTGGTATCTCATTTCCCGGGTTCCATTAATAAATTTCTCGATGCCTTGTCAGGGTGAATCATTTTCCGGTCCCTGTTTTTCTATTATACCATGCGCCAATCGCCCCTGAATGTGTCCTAATAGTATATAGAGGACAGACATTTCGACAAAAAACGCGTGGCGTCGACACGCTGAGTGAGACATCTCCATCCCGCAAGCCTTGAAAATCCCCGGGTCGAACGTGCTTGTCGGCGGCACATGGGTGGAAACGGTGGTTCGGGGACGCAATGCCGTGCGGTTCTACGGTGCGGTTCTAATTCAGAAAGAGTCACCATAAGATCAGGCACCTCCAGAATCGCACTGCGATTATGGAGGCGGCACCGGAGGGTCGGGGATTATCGTTCGTCCACAAGCTCCGCAGGACAAACCCAGAGTGGGCCGTGTTGGGGGTCGCTTGTGAACGGCACCCGGGTGGAAACGGTGATTCGGGGACGCACTGCCGTGCTGTTCTACGGTTTGTGAACGGCACTCGGGCCCCGTATCCCGATACGGCTGAGGGCGTCAAAACCGGAAATCCCGACTGTCTCTCTGAGACGGCTGAAACGGCACTCTAGCCCAGTCATAGAGCGGATCGCGA
>DAOVJF010000038.1 GCA_030673355.1 Planctomycetota bacterium
CTGGCAGGCCATTTTTAAATTGCTGGATAATAAACGAAACAGCGTGCCCTCATAGCTCAAGGGATAGAGCTTCGGTCTCCTAAACCGGCGATCCAGGTTCGAGTCCTGGTGAGGGCACCACTGAACTTTTAAAAAAAATATAGCTTTTACCAATTTCCCGGGTGGTCAAAACTGTACAGAACTACGTGACCACGTACGAACAGGAAGGGGAATAAAAAGTGGACGAAATAAGGGAAATCGTTCAGTACGGAGCCAAATGGGACCTCGATGAGCATTTCGGATGGCTCTGGCTGAAAGACAATATGGGTGCGATACACGAAGAGAAGGTCGAAAGCCCCGAGGAGCTTTATATCCTTGTGCACCTCCTTCAGACTGAGAAACCGATTTTCTACCATATGGATGAGCATTACATTTCAACATCGCTTGAGGATATTGGAATCGAGGGACATAGCAACAGCAACAATAATAACAGTCAATGAAAAAATACTATTAATCATGGAGAGGTGGCAGAGTTTGGTTGATCGCGCTTGACTCGAAATCAAGTGGGCCGGTTTACCGGTCCCGTGGGTTCGAATCCCACCCTCTCCGCCAGAAATACACCCGGTAATTGCCGGGTGTTTTGCAACATATGATTAATCTGGTAATCTTATGGATATATGGGAAAATACCATGATTGGATTCATATCACCCAATATATCTTTAGTCCTGCACATAGCGCTTGCGATGCTTGTTTACCATGATCAGCGCCTGAATGGACGCAGCGGGATCGGATGGGCTGCTTTGATTTTTTTCACCGGGTTCTATGGATTCATCTTCTACATCTTCTTTAACCTCGATTCCCTTAAATTAGCCGCTCAACGCTTCCAAAAGAAGAACCTCATTGAAAAAATTTCGTCACCCATTTATAACGAGCGGAAGAAAATCGAAAAAATGAAATCACAGGGGGGGATGCCATCATTTACACCCGATGTCAGTTTTAACATTGAGCAGTTCCAGGACCGTGATTTGGATGAATTAATCAGGGAAGGAAAAACAGGAGCAGCAAGGAAACTTCTCGATGGAATCCTGAAAATCGCGGATGAAACTGGAGATTTTAATACCATGGAGAAATATAACAGTTACTCAAGGAAAATTTCCGCGATGGAAACCACAGAAGGTGATCAGTTGATCGATATTTAAGACCAATTCTACTTGAAATTGATAAAATCATAGGGGACATGCCATTTTTCTCCAGTGATTAACCTGACTTTACCATTACATATCAAGGGAAAAATGCCTTGTCCCCGAAGTTCGCTACCAAATAGAATTGGTCAGGTTAAATCCATCTCCCCCTCCGTCGAAATTCCATATGCCTGCGGGAATTAAAGAAGAGGTACAGGGTAGGGATCATTAGAAGCACTATATAGTGGACTGAGTACCAGAAGAACCGTAGATTGTTATACTTCTGCCAATCATCATAATTACTACGTCTGTATAAATACCCCGGATCGACATACACATCGCCAAGAAAATAATTCCACCCAATTGAAGCAATATTGTAACCTCCCCAGAATACCCCTACAAGGATTGGCACAAGCCATAACAGGACCATCGCGCCAGTTACTGAGATCGTCCTCGGCATAGATGCAGTGAATATTCCAGTCTCCACTACGAACCACCAGATTGCGAACCAACACAGAGTCATCATACAAGGTTCTACAAGCTCGTTAAAAAAATTTGCACTGGTGAGATTTGACTTTAGATGCAACAGTATGATTCCTGTGAGCGGAGGTGCAATTTTCAAAATGTTTATACGAACGAAGAATTTTCTAAGGCCGCTGACAATATCCCCTGTTGAAACAGGCGATGAGAAGATAAAACCCAGGAGCTCTGTACTTGTATCGTCGACAATTGCCCGTGGCAGGAAATACAGAAATTCCAGCAAAGTTAATAATGCTGGAATTCCGAAAAGTGCTATGGGTACAGCAATAAAAGTGAAAAAATTGTATGAGTTGGAGTCAATGGTTGTAAAGTAAATAAATGCCAGGACCCAGAGTGAAAATATGAAATATCGGGTGCTTTTAAGTGGCAGTGCGGACCGTGTATGCAGCCATTGGTAATAAAGCTGGCTATCATCGAAATGCTGGTCCTTTTCGAAAGCGAGTTTCATTAGTTTATTTATACATCGACGGGGACGTCGATGCAACGGTTAATCATGCGCAGGATGCACATGGCACGTAAGTCATGCACAGGATGTGCATGTTACATTGGGGATTACAAGAAGATTTTAAGTCCGTGGCCTCTTTCTGCAGTGTATACAAAAAACCCATCCGTGTCCATTCCGTCGGGGCCGTTCGTATGTATCTGCCCTACCTCCAAAATATTCTCAGGATTCGTGACATCGAGGACCTCGATTCCCCACGATTCTGTACCGAAATAAAGGTAGCCCTTGAACATCACAGCTCCCGATCCGCGATATCCGGAATTGGATTTCCAGTCGCCAAGGAACGGCACATCTGTCAATGGATCGCTGATATCGTAAATTGAAAATTTCCTATCGTACCAGTATACGCAGTACAAGCGGTCATCAATCGCGAGCACATCATGGCCTGTCGCTGCGCCGAAATTGGCAACCTCAACCGGAACTGAAGGATCTGTAAGATCGAAAATCCTGGGGTGATCCCACGTCGCGATATGCAGGAATCCATTATGCACCTGCAAGGCGTAACCATAGTTTCCTGACAATACCGGATCATAGGATACTGGATTTAGAGGATCGGTAATATCTACCGGCATCAAGGACGTCCCTTCGTTGGTTACATAAACCCAGTTACCAGCCACGCACAGATCGAGAGCATCCGGGAAATCGACTGTCGCTACAATTTCGGGCTCATCCATAGCGTCGGGATCGATAATCATCAAACCTGACACATATGCTGCGTAAACGTAAACGCCGTCATAATCGACACCAAACACATCGGTCCCTTCCACAATGTCAACCAGGACCGGCTCTATCGGATCGCTGATATCGATAATAAGAAGGCCGCCGTTTGAGTCCGCTACAAAAACTCTTTGATTAACAGGGTCCGCCTTTACCTCGCGCGCACTCCCTTCAGTATCAAAAGAACCGACCAACTGGGGCCATGTCGGGTCAGCTATATCATCCGGTATCACAGACATGTAATCAGTATTTTCATCCTCATTACCTGCCTGATCGATAGCTTTCACCATGACAAAATGCTCCTGGAAATTTTCAAGCCCATGGATGACACAGCCGTGATCGTAATCATCGCCCGCGTCCCAGAAATTCACATCTTCCTCGACCTGTGTAGTCGAGAACTCGAACGGGAGCTCGGATGTCCAGTAAATATTGTATTCAACGGGCGGAGTGCGGACATCGCTCGCGTTGTTCCAGAAAATCCCCGCTCCCTCATATCTCGGGTGTGTTGCCTGTACCCCGACAGTTTCATCCCATACAGGCGGTTCGATATCCACCCCAACCTCGTAAGGCCCGAATGAATAAGGGAATGAATCATACGCGATTTCAATTCCCTCGATAGTTTCTACATGCTTATAATTGGACATAACAAGCTCAAACCCGGCATCCTCAGTAATGCCGCTGAAATTTGCGAGAAGGAAATATCGTGTCGGGCTTGTCGGATGGGAAATCTGCTCGTACAGGTTCGAGAATATCACGCGGTTTGTGCCGAAAAGTTGAGCATCGGCAATGTGCTCATCCAGGCTGTTGTAAATCCCGTTTACATAGGTGTCTTTATACAGTGACAACTTCGTTAATTTCTGCCCTGGCATTGTCCCTTTAATATTGAAAATAATCTCAGAAATCCGCGTCACCAGGCTGGATGAGAAATCGAGATGCCCCATGATTTTATTGTTCCCGCCCAGGTGCACGAATCCGATGTCGTATGTTTCTATCTCAAGTTCCAGGTATGGCTGGACATATTCAACGCTAAGGGTGTATGTAGTCGAATCGCCGAAATCCGCCGGGGCAATTTTGACATAGTAAGTCTTTCCCGCCTCGCATGCGCATCCGACAACTTCAAAAGAATTGATCGCATGATTTTTTCCGGCGGACTGATCGAGCTGGTATTCCGGCGCGAGGGATGGATCGCTGTATAAAAAGAGATTGAGGGTCTCACCCCATGTCCAGATATCGAGGAAGAAGTTCAGGGAACCATCTTCGGTTGCGGTGATTTTATAAAGGTCCAGGGTATCTGCATAATTGCCTGAGACCGCATGGATGCTATCGATCATCTGGTAATCATCCACAGTTACATCGACAAATCCATTACCATCCTCATCGTCCGCATATCTGTCCGCCCCGTAACACGCGCGAATAAGATTGATCCTTCCATATCCCGTTTCTATGTCGAATCCTGCAATATCAAGGTCATCGGATGTGTCTCTCATCCTGTCCCTTAGCCATTGATTGCTTTGTTCTGGATGCATGCTCTTCAGAAGTGCGAATCCACCCGCAACCATTGGCGTTGCATTGGATGTTCCCCTGAAAAAGCTATCGTTGTTCCCGGTGTAATAACTGGTAACGTTGTTCCCTCGTGTTGTTATATAGAATTCACCGAAAGCCATGACCTCGAGTTGCGGACCGTAATTTGATCCCCAGTAGAAACCTGCCGATTTTGAGATGCGGATTTCATCTATGGGCTGGTACGACCATCTTTTTCCGAAAGGCGAGGTCCCGCCCACGCATACGACGGAGTCATAGGCGGCTGGATAGTGGAGTTCCTGGTTGTCGTCGTTGGAGGCAGCCGCGACAAGCACCAGTCCGTCATTCCATGCATAAATCATGGAATTTTTTAAAATTGAAGAGTACTCTGTACCGCTGAAGGACATGCTGAGGATATCCGCGCCGTTATCCCTGGCGTATTTCACCCCTCCAAGTAAAACGGAAAGGTACGAGTACCCGAATCCAATCCTTACCCCCATCAGCCTTGAGCCCGGAGCTATGCCGGCACAACCAAGCCCGTTATCATGTTCCGTGGCAATCACACCCGCGCACGATGTCCCGTGGTAATACTCGTCATTGTTGTATTCTTTTATATCGTTATCGTCCTCGTAAAAATCCCACCCGTAAATGTCGTCAACAAAATCATTTGAGTCATCATCGATTTCGTTATCGGGAATTTCAGCCTCATTGATCCACATGACATTCTCAAGATCTTCGTGGTCGTACGCAATGCCTGAGTCTATCACGCATACGACAACAGACGGGTTGCCAAATGTGTCATTCCAGACCACGTTTGCTCCAATTTTGGATGGCCCGAATTGTTCGAAAACCGTTGTCCGCGGATCCTCATCCAAGTCATTCTGATTCTCCCATAATGGATCATTGGGAGTGTAGGGGACATCGCAGAAATCGTACCGGTAGTTAGGTTCCGCTAGTTCAACTTCAGGAAGCGATTCAAGTTCAGCGACTTTATCCGGAACCGATGCACCATCAATGATTTCCAATACATATACCATAGACCACCCGGCATCGATCCCTTCCCTGAATGAAACGCCATATTGATCGAGGATGGAAGTTCGATCGCCATTCGTATCCGGTTGCTGCGGAGCAATATAATTCTTCTGGATGTATTCCGCGTTCAGTGTGATAAGAACCTGGTTCGGGGCATAAGGCAGGATATCATCCGTCTGGGAGGATGGAGAGAATGCCTGGTCGCTCTGGGTCAGCTCCAGTCCACCAGATGGTGAATCTTCGTGCGATAACTGTTCAATTACCCCTTCATTATTTGACGGGGAGATTGGATCTGAACCACTGCATGAAGTTAACAGAAAAAGTGATGCGATTAATAGAGCAATAACTGGTAAAACCGAAATGCGATTTGACATATAGGAACCTCAATAAGATAAACCCCCCAATACTTATAGATGATAAAAGGTCTGTGTTAACTAAATAATTACTTTCAAACCGTGCTGATTTTCCGCTGAATAGACGAAATTACCATCGGTGCCCAATCCATCCGGACCATCTGTCTGAATTTCGCCAAGTTTGAATATATTCATCGGATCATCGACGTTCAGCACCTCTATATCGCGACTATTGGTCCCGAAATAAAGGTATCCATTGAACATCTCCACATCGGCTCCATAGTATCCGGCATCCGAAATATACTGGTTTAAATACTGCGGATCGGCTGGATCAGACAGGTCATAAATGGAGAACCTGTGCTGTGACCAGTATGTTACATACAAGAGGTCATCGATTGCGTCGATTTCGTACGCCCCGTTCCCGCCAAATGTAGACACCATGACCGGCGCGGATGGATCGGTCAGGTCGAAAACCCTTGGTTTTGAATTTGTCGCAACGTAAAGGTATCCATTCTGCTCGTCAATGCCGTAACCGATATTGCCTGAGCTGACCGAGGGATATTCAATCGGAGTTAACGGATCGGTTATATCAACAGGCATTAATTCCGTATCCGTATCTGTGACATATACCCAGTTACCGGCTAATTGAACGTCGAGAGCGTTAAAGAAAAAAACCTGGCTTACAATTGCCGCTCCGCCCGTAAAATCCGGATCAATAATCAGGAGGCCGATCGCCGATGCCGCATAGACATAAGTTCCATCAAAATCCACACCCGCAACTGCACTTCCAGCAACGGAATCTATATTTGTGGGATTTGTCGGGTCGCTGACATCGATTATCCTGACGCCGCCGTTGTAATCAGCGACAAAGACCCTCTGGTTGGCGGGGTCGCAGACTACCTCCCATGAACTTCCGGGAGTATTGCGGCTGCCAATTACCTGCGGGTTAGTTGGGTCACTGACAGCCGATGGCGTTACTGTCACATATACCGTATTTTCTTCCTCATTACCGGCCTGATCTTCCGCCCTGACTGCAATGTAATACTCCTCATCATTATTTAATCCGGTTAATTTCCATTCGCTGTCGAAATCAGTGCTTCCGGAATCGTTGACATTCCATGCGACATCGGCCGACGCGAAATCAAATGGAAGTGTCTGCGTCCAGTAAACGTTATATTTAACAGGAGGTGTTAATACATCCGATGCCGCATTCCAGTAGACCATCGCGGCCGCATACTCTGGTTCCGCAAGCTGGGCACCGACCGTACTGTTCCAGGTCGGCGGATCGACGTCAACACCGACAATCACCGGTCCTATTTCAACTGGGAATTTTGTATATGGTATTTCAAGCCCTTCTTCGGTGGATGCATCCTTATAGCTTGTTAAAGCCAGGCTGAATTCAGCATTCTCTGTAACTCCCGAAATGTCGACTGTAATAAAATATGACATCGGGCTGTTTGTCATATTGATTTCATGACTGAAACCGCTGAACCGCCACCTGTTAGTGCCGTTACCGTTTGCGTTGGCGATTAGTTCTTCACCGGAGTCAAAATTATGATCGCCATCTATATCCCGGTAAAGGTGCATTCCTACCAGGTTTGACGGAGGCATGGAACCTGACATGCTGAGGATCAGTTCCTCAAGATACACCCTGAAACCTGATTCGAAAGTCAGGTATCCGACCAGGACGTTATTTTTCCCTATATGAATAAACCCGGGATCAATCGAGCCGTGGTCGACCAGATCGAAATCGTTCTGAACAATTTTAGCGGTCAGGTCATATGAGGACGCGTCACCTGGCGCAACTGCATTGACCTGGATGTAAAACGTCTCACCGGCTTCACAAGCCGTACCGGTGACTTCCATATTATCGTTAGCATGGTTTTCACCCACAGCCTCGTCAAGCAGGAATTCCGGCGCCAGTGACGGGTCACTGAAAAGCTTGATATCAAGGTTTTCACCGTATGTAAAAATATTAAGAATGACAACCTGGTATCCCGATGTCTCGGTTGTGATTTTGTATAAATCCGATTGATCTATGTAATCACCGGACAGGGCGTTATTTACGCTGTCGTAAACCTCCAGGCCATGAGGTACAAGATCGACAAAACCATCCCCATCTTCTTCTTGAGCGTACCGATCGACCCCGTAAATCGCGCGAATAACATTTATCCTGCCGTTTGCGGTTTCAATATCGTAACCGGCACCATGAAGGTCATCGGCGGTTCCGTTCATCCTGTCCCTGTACCAGTCGTTTGTCTCTCCGGGGAAATAACTTCTCAGAAGGGCGTACGCGGCAGCAACCATCGGGGTCGCGTTGGATGTTCCGCCAAAGAAATTATCGTTGACGCCGTCCCAGTAACACGATTCACAATTCCCCTTCGTGGTGATGTAATGCTCGCCGTACCCCATGATTTCAAGGCCATTGGCGTAAGTCGAACCCCAACCGAAACCGGCCGCTACTGAAATCCGCACCTCGTCGATCGGATTGTACGCCCACTTCTGGCTGAACGGACTGGTTCCACCGACCTTAACTACACATTCAAAAGTGCATGGGTAAAGAACATATGTGCCATCGTAGTTGCCGGCACCGGCTACAAGAAGAACACCTGCAGCATCCGCGGCAATCATCGTATTCTCCATGGATTCTGAGTATCCACTTGAAATAAATGACATACTGACAATGTCCGCACCGTTATTTTGAGCATACTCAATTCCCTCGATAACCTGCACTACAAAAGTACCGCTAAAATCAAGCCTGATTCCCATCACTTTTGCACCCGGCGCAATTCCCGAACAACCGACGTTATTATCACGAGTGGCAACCACAACTCCTGAGCATGCTGTCCCATGCCAGTTGTGTGAACTGGTGTATTCTTTTATGTCATTATCATTGTCGGCGACATCCCAGCCATAAATGTCATCGATGTAGCCATTTTCATCGTTATCAATACCATCATCTGGAATTTCACCCTCGTTTATCCAGAGGTTATCCATAAGGTCCTCGTGCCAGGTCTGTACACCTGTATCGAGGATACAAACGACCTGTCCTTCCCCGGTTACATTTTCCCAGACATAACTGGCCCCGATTTTCGAAGGCCCGAACTGTTCCCACACATTTGTTCTCGGATCGTCATCCTGGTCATTCGGATTTTCCCACAATGGATCGTTGGGAACCCAGGGGGAATCCTGAAGATGCATGCGGAAGTTCGGTTCCGCGATATCTATTTCCTGTACTGACTTAAGTTCATTGACTTTATCCTCGACAGGTATTCCATCCGTAATCCTGAGTTGATAGAGAGTTCCCCAGCTTAACTCCAGAATCTTGATAATTTCCAACCCATGGGAATTCAGTAAATCGAGACCATTTTGAGCGGAATCCAGTGTCATCTGCCCATCCGATTCATACTGGATAAACCCGTCATGAAATGTTACAAGCACCTCATCCTGCGCGTAATCCGGACCATCATCGGGGTGCCAGGTATCATCTATTTTAAATGGTTCGCCTGTCGAATCCTGGTCCGGTGAGAATTCCGATCCGGCTGAGTCCTGAATATTGGATGAATTATCGCTGGCCGGGACAACAGGATTCCCCCCACCTCCACAGGACATCGCAATAAGAGCCGTTATTACTAAAACAGTTGCCAATAAAACCGAAGGGAATATCTTTTGCATTGGGACCCTCTAAAATATTTGCTGTTTGTCGAGTAAGGGCTTACATTATACGGGATTTGTAATCATTTTAGAAGATAGATTATGGTTTTGTCATATTTCTGCAACAATTTGCATGTTAATCTGTCTTTATTATAGGAGCACCGGAGGGACACGCGATGCAACCAAATCCATTACTTCTGTACGCATATTTTATTTTCCAGATTGCTATCATCATCTGGATCTATAACGACGCCGAGACGCATAACAACACCGGCCTGCTCTGGGTTCTCCTGGTATTTATTTTCCAATTTCCCGCTGTCGTGGTTTACCTTGTTTTATTCAGGGGAGCTTCATTAGGGCCTGCAAGGCAGCATAAGGCAATCGGACGAAACGAGGATTTCAACATCCGGGCAAAATACACCGCGAGATACAAAAAGGGCAGGGGAACGACCGGGGATACGGGAGGTACCATGGCGGGAACAGCCCCAGTCGTTATTGATTTCTCCGACATTACGCTGGACAGGTTGCTTGAGGACGGGAAGTTGTCGGACGCACGCGTATATCTTGAAGACATGTTAAAAATCGCGAAGGATATGAACGACGAGGAAGGTTTAAAAAATTACTCGAGCTACCAAACCAAAATCGCGTCAGCACAGAAACGCGGCACAAAGAAAACCAAATTTAAAACCGACGACTCTGATTCATATACTCGATTCTGATACTAAGGCCTCCAGATTTTGATCCCTCACGTCATGTGCCCCCGTATCCGATGCGGGGTTTACATTTAAGTTTCCATCGACCCTTATTTTACTGGTATTGAACCACCTTTGTGAGAGGTGAATTATGAAGCCGAATTTTAGAATTGTCACAGGAATTCTCCTTATCCTTGTCCTGGCGTTGCTGGGATGCTCGGGCTGTGCACCCGGAGAATATAAACCATACCCGACATACCCGTCGGGAGGGGACTATGATTACGGCGGCGGCTCGTACGACCTGCCGGATTACGTCCATGATGCCCTCGGTGAATGGGAAGGATTCATGTGGGAAGAGTACCGGTCGGATCACCGCACGCTCGGTAAGAAAAAAGTGGCCGTCAGGATTCAGTACAAGGATTCGACATATACATCTTCCGGATGGCGCGACTGGGTCAGGGTGAATGTCCTGATCGACGGAAGGCCCGCAGCATCGACGATCGAGGAAATACGCAGCGGGGGTTATTTACATCTGGAAACTTACCAGGGTGATATCGATCTCGACCTGAAAGGCTGGTTTCGACACAACAAAGCCAATGGTGATATCGACCTTGTTTGGGATGAGAAATTCGATTACCCCTGGGGGGATACAGATTTCTACCGTGTCCGGATTGCAGGTGATTTTGAACTTGGGCATGTGACCCATTTACACTGGGCGTCAGCCTGGGAGCTGTTCGATACATACGGTGATGAAATCTGGGACCTTCCTGAAGAAACCTGGTATGAAGCTACCCTTGACGGGATGGAGTATCTTGAATCAATTGAAGAGACTCTGGTCAGGACCCCGGTAGAATAAAAAAATCCCCCATAAAGGGGGCACGTAACAGATGATCTTATCATCACCGTGATAAAAACCCATCTAACTTAACCAGGCTGAGAGTCCATTGGAATCAAGCGATGTCTGGTCCTGGCCCAAAGAGATTATCAAACCATTCATCCCAGTCGATTCCATCAAGAAGACAATCGAACCACTCATCCCAGTCAATGCCATCAAGCATGGTACCGGGTTCACCGGCAACCTGTATCAAAGGTTGTGAATCCACGGGATCCAGGCTATTAGTCATTGCATTGGCCATCGGGCCGGTCAGGACCAGGGCTATTAAGAGTGTAATAATCAGGTAGCGCATGGTTTTCTCCTAATCAAGCCATGTCCAGCGATCCGGATATTCCCGGATTCCCCGTAGAGGGAGGGAATTTTCGAAGAGTTCCGGTTCCTGGTTCAGGGTTTTTTCAGTTTCCATATTTAAGTACTCCCTTAAACTCCTGTTAAAGAAGATTAGGTTAGCTTAAATTCTATCAGAATTGATTAAATCTTTCAAATTAGTGGTTATTCTTTACTGAACTTTATCAGTATTAATATTCGTC
>DAOVJF010000024.1 GCA_030673355.1 Planctomycetota bacterium
CCATTGTCTACATCCCAAAACGGTTTATATGTAATCGCCAATCTAAGTAGAGTTTCCTTATCCTCTATTGGCGAGAATTGATTATAACATTGAAGAAATTCCTCGAAAATCTTTGGAGCCTCAGGATCGCACATAGCGAGTTCGTCGGCGGGCCTTAACATCTGGCAGCCGTAGAACGGCGCTACTTTCAGTCCTGCAAGCTTGTTACTCGATGCCGCGCGGATGACATCGAATCCGATTGCGTCCCGAAGCCATTCGAGCGTATGGAGTACTTTTGTTTCTCCCGAGTATGGCTCCCATGGTGGCGGCGGATCCTCGTAATCCCTTAATCTCAGGTCCTCTGCAAGGTACGTATTCATGCGTTTACAAATCAGCTCATCATTTTTCAAAGTAAAGTTCGCGCGCCGCAGGGTCGAGAAACAGAACGGACAGGTGGTTACTAGCGCTTCGTATCCCGCGTCGCGTGTTTTCGCGAGGAGTCTCGTCTGCGGTATCAGGTTCGCGATTTTCATTCCGGTAAGCGGGGTTGTCGCGCCGCAGCAGATCCATTCGGGGATTTCTTCGAGCTTCCCGCCAAGCAGACCCACCGCGAGATGGGTGGTCTCATCGAGGTTTCGCGCTTTCCCTTTTAAAGTACAACCTGGATAGTAACCTGCTTTCATTTGAATCACACGTACGAAAGTATTTAATATTCCCTTTAATCCTAACGTGAAAACTTCCTGTAAAGACTGACCAATGCCTGTTGCGGTTCCTTTTTGATCACCTCGGCAGGAACATCGTAAGGTTCAATACCGACATCTTTCTCATTATGAGCCAACAGCCGGATCGCGTCTGAAAGCGAGGCGATATCAATCGCTACCGGGCACCTGCTGTGGCACGTGAAACATGTCGCGCAGATCCAGATCGCTTCACTGTCCATAAGTTCTTCGATAAGCCCAAGCTGCGCGAGGTGCACGATCTGGTGAGGGGTGTAATCCATATCCTCGGCGAACGGACATCCCGACGTGCATTTCCCGCATTGAAGGCACACTTTTACGTTCTGGCCGGAAAGTTCGATCAGGTGCTCCGTTGCCTCGCGTCTCTGTTCGGGTTTCGGAATCCTGATCATTTAAACCTCACTTCCGGCCGCCTTCAGAGCTTCGAGCTTATTACGCCCGTATTCATAACCTTTATCGAATGCCCTGTGGTTCAATTCGATAAAATGGCTCGGCACACATCCGGCAATCGCTTTCTTCGCGGGTTCAATATCGATCAGGTTACTCGTACCGGCAAGGAACCCGATCATGACCATGTTCAGAACCATCGGATTCCCAAATTCTTCCGCGATCCTGGCCGCTGGAATCCCCAACGCTTTAATTTGATCGCGCTTGCCGGGATGTGGTTCAACAAGTTCCTCCTCGTAAAGGAGAAGCCCGTCGGACGCCAGGTTTGGTTCATGCTTCTCGTAGCCTTCCTGGCTCATGGCAATCAGGATTTTCGGGTGCTGCACATACGGGTACCGGATCGGATTGTCGCTGTCGACAACAACCTGCGCGGTGCATGCCCCCCCACGGGCTTCGGGCCCGAAATTCTGTGTCATTGTCGCGAAACCATCGGAAAAAATACTGATCGTCTTCCCAAGTACGATTCCGGCCATAATTACTCCCTGGCCGCCGAATCCGGAAATGACGACATCGGTATGGCTCATTGAGGACCTCCAACTTCAGGCGGGATATATTTCTTGCCCAGGATTTTCCCGAGGTGCCGGTTCATAGCCCTCGCGTATGAAGGACGTTCCTTGTCGACAAATTTCCCGACAACGATTTTTGTCTGGAACCCAATTTCAAGCTCTTCGGCTGTTGCGTCATGTTTGATTTCCGAATTTTCGTAGTAATACTTCATAAGGTCCAGGCCGGTTCCCAGCTTGTTTCGTCTGGCGTAAATAGTAGAGCAGGGCGCTATGATCTCGATAAACCGGAATCCCTCACGGTTCAGGGCTTCCTCAAACGTATCGGTCATTCTCCGGATATGAAGCGATGTCCAGCGTGCGACATAATCGGCGCCGGCGCTGATCGCAAGATTTGGGAGGCAGAATGGATTTTCGAAGCTGCCGTAAGGGGCTGTCGTGGCGCGCGCTGTCACAGGGGTCGTCGGCGCGAGCTGGCCCCCGGTCATCGCGTATGTAAAATTATTGACGCAAATTACAAGGAGGTTCTGGTTTCGCCTTGCGGCATGAATGAAATGATTCCCGCCGATGCTGACCAGGTCGCCGTCACCCGAGAATACAACGTGTTTGAGGTCGGGGCGTGAGAGTGCCAGCCCGACAGCGAATGGGATCGCGCGTCCATGGGTGGTATGGAAACTGTCGACTTTCACATAACCCGCGACACGTCCGGTGCATCCGATTCCGCTCGTGATCGTGATGTCATCCGGACTCAGGCCCGCTTTTTCAAGGGCGGCCGCGAGACAACCGACTACAATTCCGATGCCGCACCTTGAACACCAGATATGGGGCATCCGGTCCATCCTGAGAAGTAAACTTTTTGGATGTTCCGGGATATTTCCAATTGTTTTTTTATTTTCGGCGACCGTCATTGCGCCACCTCTTTAATTGCCTGGTAGATCGACTCCGGGTCGTGTACCCATCCACCTGCGTGACCAACAAGCCTGGTTTTGCATTTGCCCCCTACACACCGTTCAACTTCAAGGACAACCTGGCCGTAATTGATTTCCGGCATCACGAACGCTTTTATATTTCCGGCAAGTTCCCTGATCAAATTTTCCGGAAACGGCCAGACTGTAATCAACCTCAGTTCTCCAACCTTGATTCCATCTTCCCTTGCCTTCCCGACCGCCGGGATCGCAACACGGCTGGAAATTCCATAGCTGATAAGGATTACATCGGCGTCATCGAGATTGTGCTTCTCAAGATGGTAAATGTTCTCTGCGTTTTTATTGACCTTGTCCATCAGGCGTCCGACACATTCTTCCTGCGTCTCCGCGTTAAGCACCGGATAACCCCGCTGGTCATGGGTCAGACCGGTCGTATGGAACCTGTATCCATATCCCAGGGGAGCGATTTCCGGTACGAGATCGTCGCATGGTTTATAAGGAAGATACGTATCGGGTTTTTCCCTGGTCCATCGCCTTGGGACAATATCGATTTCCTCTGCCAGGGGAATGACAACCTTCTCGGTCATATGCCCGATGCACTCGTCCATCATCAGCATCACAGGAAGACGGTACTGCTCCGAGAGATTGACAGCTTCAATTGTAAGGTCGAAACATTCCTGGGGGGAATTTGGTGAAAGCGCGATGATTTCATAATCCCCGTGCGAACCCCACCTGGCCTGCATCATGTCCGCTTGGGCCGGAAGAGTCGGAAGGCCGGTCGACGGTCCTCCCCGCTGGACGTTAATAATTACACAGGGACATTCCATCATGATTCCAAGCCCGATATTTTCCATCATCAGGCTGAAACCGGGTCCGCTTGTGACTGTAAAGGTTTTCAAACCGCCCCAGCTTGCGCCGAGAATGGCGGCTATGCTCGCGAGCTCGTCCTCCATCTGAATGAATGTCCCGCCAATCATGGGGAAACGTAACGCGCAACGTTCAGCCACCTCGGTGGATGGAGTAATCGGATAACCCGCTAAAAACCGGCAGCCTGCCGCGCAAGCGCCCTCTGCCGCGGCATGGTCCCCGTCCAGGTAATGAGTTCCGGTAAGAACTCCTTTCGGATCAGCGTGCACGATTTAAACCTCTATCGGCCTCGCGAGTTTTCCTCACGGGGCGAGTTCAATAATCTCATCCTGGTTAAGGCTGTATATCGCAAATTCAGGACAGATGCGTTCACAAAGATCGCAATTTACACATCTATCCGGATGGACCACTTCGGGAGGATGATATCCTTTCTTGTTGAATTCCACTGAAAGAACCAGTACGCCGCGCGGGCAGAATTCGACACAAAAACCGCAGCCTTTGCAGCGGTCCTTTATCACGTAAACTACCCCTTTAGGTGATTTGACCTTGTCGGAATCAAACGGCTTGCGCCAGTAACGTGGATCGGGCATCAAAGTCTCCCTCAACAAACGGCCCACTACTTATTCTGGCCCCCAAAATCCAGGAGGGACCGGTGTCGAAGTTACGAGAAAAAAATTAAACTGATCTCATAGCGCCCTAATTAAATATGGCCCCGAGATTCCTCGCAAGCCCTCTATTGAGCCACTGTGATCAGTATGGCATTCAAAATTTAAATTATTCCAAAAGCATTACATCGCGTAATATTAATTTCCCCAACCCTGGTTACATGATTTTTGTGAAACCTGTAACTTTTGGTCAAAATATCACTATATCAGATATAAGTCAACCGCTATCAATCGTAAACAGCCACTAATTCGCAAAATTTTAACCATGGTGAAACATCTACATATTCTGCCCTGTCAATAATTCAATAATATTTATTACAGTTTCGTAGCCCGGCATCTCTCGAGGCTGTCTCAAAACTCAACTATAATTTCACATATTCACAAACCTGGTTAATAATTGGGAGGGCGAGACTCCTGTCGAGCCGTGCAGGTTTAATATAATGCGGCTCGACAGGAGTCTCACCCTCCCTTTAAATATACACCTTAACTGCTTTGTAAACTTGTGAAAGAGTTTTTTAATAATAAGACAACCTCTTCCTTCCTGAGAAAGGCGGATAATTACTCCACAAACGGACATTTTGAACCCGCGAATTCCCATCTCCCATGGATATGGTGTAAAATACCCCCTACCGTTCACTGGAATTTTATCCAACTATGCCCAGGAAACCCAGACAAGCAAGATTTCGCTTAGGCGATATCAATGAACTGAAACAGATCGGACAGGACCGTGAAGGCGATGCTGAGCTTGCCGATGTTCAACGCTGGGTGAAAATTGCCAAACAGACCACTACCCTCGCCGCTCATAAAAAAAACTGGGACGATGTGCTTGGATATTTCGAGGAACACGGGGTCGAAGACGACGATCTCCACCTGTGGCGCAGTTACAGGAGCCTGATCACCCAGCGTAAAATGGGGGTTTACAACGATGTCCTTGCGTTGACCGATATCATCGCGGTGGATTATTACCGCGAATTTTTCGACAGCCCGTCGCTCGAGGGTATGCTTCGCAGGTACGCTCAAAATGCTTTGCCGCTGACTTTCCTCGGGCACAGCGAAGATTATTACTACACCTACACCCATGCGCACGAGCACCCGATCGCGCTCGTTTCAATCCCCCGAAAGGGCACCACATCAATCTGGAACTGGCTTGCGCTCCCGCATGAGATAGGGCACAACATTTTCGATAATGTTATCGGTTACGAACGCGAACTCGGAAGGAAAATACGTACCGCCCTTTCGAACGAACGATTTAAAATCCCCGGACCGCGACTCCCGTACGGGTTAAAAAGAACCGCCCTGATGGAAATCATCTGGAATTCCTGGCTCGATGAAACGATGGCGGATATTTACGGCACATTGTTCGCGGGTCCCGCATTTGTCATGGCACGCCAGGAGGACTCATGCGATATCGCCGCGGATATCGGGGGCGCGCATATTACCCTGTGGGACGTAAAGGGCATGGACATGATGAAACATCCGGTCTGCCATTTCCGCGTATGTATCTGCACCGAAGTTTTAAGGCGAATCGGGTTCGCGGGCGACGCCGCCGAGATTGACCTCCGGTGGGAAGCGTTGCACCCGAAAATCACTGAGTACGTCTGGTTCGACCCTTCGACCGGTTATAAGGAGTTATTCAGGATATCAAGGGACGAACTCACCCGCGCCATGAACCTTCTCCTGGATGTGGTCCTGGATCGAAAGATGAGGGTTTTGAATAACGAGTCGCTGCTCGATCTGGTCAGGTACACGCCGGAAGAACATGCCATGGTTTTGCAGATTGAATGGGAGCTGACCAGGAAGAACCCGAGATTCCCCAAAGGTGCGCGTCCGAGGATGGTACTGGCCGCGAGCAGGTTCGCGTTTGAGAGGGACCCGGAATTAGCCGATTTGATTCAGGAAAATGCCGTAAAGGGAATTAAAAAACTTAAAAAAAATATCAAACCCAAATAATGCCGACCTCGGTTGCCACATTATGGAAGTTATTTACCGACTGAGCAACTCGCCAATCAATTTACAATAATTTTCCACCCTTGAATCCCAGGTTTCGTTCCTTACCCTTTCCGAGCGTTGCACTCGCTTATCGGGAGTATCGTCACGTACAGCTTTCCGGATTGCTTCGAGATACTCATCCGGATCATTTGTTATTGTGATGGTATCGCTGAACGGTTCCAGTTCGGGAATGCGGGTCGCGACTACCGGAACACCGCCTGCAAGGTATTCATACAACTTCACGGGGTTTACATGGATCGTAAGAGGGGTTCTGTCGAAAGGTATATGGGCGCAGGCGAAACGGGCGAGATACGACGGCAACTCGCTGTATGGTTTTACACCGAAATAATGAAAATTCGCCAGAGCGGTCAGATCGTTCAAATTTCTCGTTGCCGGACCGATGAAAACCCAGTCGAATTCCCTGCCATTTTTCACAACTCTTTCTATCAGCGGCCAGTCGAGCCAGTCCGCGAGGAACCCGTAAAACCCAATTACAGGTTTTTCAAGATGACTTAAATCGTCCGGGCATGGTCCATCCCAGTCTAAAGCATTCTGAAAATGCTCGATCTCAGCGGCGTTACGAATTAATTCGATTCGCCCCCCGGATATTAAATGTTTTGACTTCGAATCGTAAAGGGATTGGGAAGTGGCCACGACCGCATCCACCCGGCCGATTAGTTCCGCTTCCTGTCTCAGGACCGCTTCGCGATGCAGGCTCGCCTGTTTGAATTCGCTGATTTCATCGGCACAGTCATAGATTGCGATGCCCTCGCCAAATTTCCCGAGCCATCCGAGCCCGAGAACGTTACAGACAATCAGGATTACCGGACCCATAGCCTTTTTATATCCTGACCCAAGCCCAAGCGGATACCAGAAATGATTCCATTGGTTAACAGGGCGTGAATGGTAGCCGAACGGCAGTCCCACGGGAGGTACATAATGCGCGACCCCAGTTTCAGGATCGAATTTAGGACCCGGAATCCATCTCCATAAATTGCTCAGGGGTTTTTCCGGGGAAAGGAATACAGTAACTATATTCCCCGGCTCATCGATGTACAGGAGCCTTCCACGGCGCTCTGAGAGCAGCCTGGCGAAGCGTACAGCAAGCTGCTGAACACGCTGCCTGATGCCGTGCAGAGGTGGAGCATCGGCGATTATCAGTGTCAGGTTTTCATCAAGTTCTGGGATATTCACGGCTGTATTTCTAGAAACCTGGCAGGTATATTTTTATGATTCCAGTCGTCATCCAGTACACTACATACATGAAAATCGACTGGGTACCGACAATACCGACTATACCCCAGATTTCCCATCTTAAATTCAAAAGTCAGCCCTCGAAAAGCATATCAGCGAGACGCCATGCCTCACCGACAGCATCGAGGCCTCCCGCGGTGTCGATAATCCCGTCTTTGGCCAGTTCAGCTATGTGGGATGAAAAACTGAGCATGCCCTCCTCAGTTCCGGACTGGATGACATTTGAAATCTGCTCGAGCTTGTTTTCCCTTATCAGGTGCCTTGCAGCATCGTTAAGGATCAATATCTCGCATACCGGCACGCGACGTTTGCCGTCCTTTGTCGGTATCAGAATCTGGCTTAAGACACCCATCAGGACAAGTGACAGTTGTGTACGGATCATCGCTCTCGCACCCGCTTCGAATGCGTCGATTATCCGCGCCATACTTCCCGCTGCGCCCGATGTATGAAGCGTGGACAGAACCAGATGTCCGGTCTCCGCTGCCCTCAACGCCAGCTCGATGGTTTCGACATCGCGCATCTCCCCGACCAGGAGCACATCCGGGTCCTCTCTCAATCCCTCGCGAAGCGCATCGGCAAATGAAGATGTGTGCTTTCCAACCTCCCTTTGGGCTACAAGGCTGGTGAGAGACTTATGAATAAATTCAACCGGGTCTTCAATAGTTATTATGTGGGCTCTGCGTGAGGAATTTATCTGGTGGATGATTGCCGCCGCGGTTGTCGATTTACCGCATCCTGTCGGCCCGCAGATTATTACAAGCCCTCGATTGAGGTTTGCAAAACGTCTGACCGCCGCAGGGAGTCCAAGTTCCTGAAATGTCGGAGGGGTCGCGGGGATTACGCGGAAACTCAATGCGAGTCCACCGGCATGCTTGAATGCCGCGAGCCTCATGCGCATTGTCGGAAGCTGAACGCCTGCATCCACAGCGCCAAGTTTTTCAAGAGTGGACTTTTTTTCTTCACTGAGCAGACCATCGATAATTGTGCGTATCATCTCACGCCTGACCGGTTCAAAGTCCGGCTGTGGAGCGAGACCGGCGATGATTCTGAGGAACGGGGGTTCGCCCTCCTGCAGGTGAAGATCGCTTGCGCCTGTATCCTCCATACGGCTGATAAGGCTGCCAAGCTCTTTTAAAGCCGCTTTTTCCTTCTCAGGATCAGGCATCTTTCATTCTTTCGATTTAATAAAATCCCCCGGTATAATTCGCCCGGGGGTCTGGATTTCAAGTTATCATTTCCTGTTAACGCTCACCGAGGTATCGCCGGATGCCGTTGTAACTGGGGCTGGCATCCCGGAACCATGGCCTTTCAGGTGGATTTTCAACAGGTTCGTTTTCAAACCTTAATTCATTTCTTTCGTAGTTATCATGCCATCCCATACGCATTGGGTTAAGCCAGTTCGGACGCTGGTCCCACTGATCGCCATAATCCCAGCAGGGGCCATCCCATGCCTGGAATGGTACCCAGGCCGGATGTGACGTCAGGAGCCTGTGCCATCCGGGCAGTACATGCTCTGTTATCTGCAGGGCGGCCATTTGCTCGGACTTGCGGATCAATTCACGATCGGATGTAAACATCGGCCAGTTTGCGTCATTCTGGATATCCACCGTCCCGTTCCAGATCATCTCCCCGGAATGCGCGTCGTACAGGTAGTATGCAACTTCCATGGTTACCCTGCGATCCGGATTGAGCAATCCGAGAAACGGCGGTATAAAAGTTCGCCAGTCGGCATCTATATCACTGGTGACCGCATATTCGTTTACAAATCCGCGGACTATACAATCGGCTTCCAGCATCTCACCAATCAGAACATAATCATCGCGGGTAAGGTAGCGGCTTATCATACTTGATGATCGCCGGTGCCGGTTAAGACCGGGTACCTCGGCAGAATAGAAATCCATTGCCCTGTCAGGCATATTTTCAAAAAAGAACTGGTTATTGGCAATCGAATCGACTTCACGATATTCATTTCCACCCATGTACATGGTAAAGAACGCCTCTACATCCGGCGGGGGAATGACCAGGTAACCCCAGTTCATGAATTCAGCGGCAAGATTATCGGCCAGTCGACGTGGGCCGCCGGCATCATCGAGTCTTGAATAACCTTCTATTGTGGGGTCGGTCATATCGATGAATGGCAGTATCGCGATTCTTCGAACGTTGGACATAAAATGGATCGCATCGTAGTCCAGCGAATCTTCTTTGACATGACGCCAGAAATCCCAGGGCCGGTCGTACCAGGGCATCTCCCATGGTCCATCCTGATGCATACCCATGCCATACATGCCCATGCCATGCATACCGGTTCCCTGCATGCCCATGCCATGCATACCCATGTCTTCTCCAAAACGTTCTATTCGGATCTCATACCTGAAATCTTCTTCATCATCTTCAGGGCATTTCCCAAGTTCGCCTGAGTAAGCCTTTGGCGGACCATCACTTTCGCAACAGTCATCCATCTCCATATCACATCCAGGGTCCGAGCCAGGGTGTTCATCATGGTTTTTCTCATCCGCAATCGCCTGCGTTGATATCATAGCTGAAATCAGCATTACGATTACAGTCAGGAATAAGGGATATCGCATCGGGAATTATCTCCTCTGCTTCTTAGTTTCGCAGACCGGATCAAGAGACGGTCCAACGATATAATTCTTTGGATATTTAAGCTATTACAAGTGTACTGACTATAACAAACTCCCATGAATCTGTGAGACCGCCCATGTCTTCAATTATTAGAACATAGTAATACTCATAGCGGTCCACCTTTACGGTTCCCTGGAACCAGTCATTAAAAGAAAGAGGGAGCCAGCATGGGGTGAAATAGAGTTTAATCTCAGAAATGCCTTGCGGTGGATTGCCACCTTTATATTCACCGATAACATTCTCGATCCTGTAAGTTTCTGATGTTCCTAAATTCGATATGCCGTCTATCGGTGCGGACAAATCCGCCCAGTCAGTCGTATGCACAATTATATCCTCGAGAACCACCTTGACATCCCAACCCTGGTTCGCGTTGTAAGACCTGATACCAATGGTCATATCAACACTATCTTTAGCGATTGAGAAAAACGGGATTGGAAAATCCTCGGGAATGGTCATTACCACCGTGAAATTTGCGTCAATTTCTTCATAAGCAATAACCGGCCATTGGTCCTGGGGTTTAATATTACATCCCATGAGATATGGAATCAGGATTAGTAGGAAAGCCAGTTTCACATATTTATATTTCACTTTTACACCTCGATGTTTTGGCTTTGTCTCATGTATATTTTTTAACATATTAATAAGGCCTCTCATCGAACGGCATAGGGCCTGCGAATTCGTCATCCGTCCAGACTCGCAGCGGATGTCTTGAAGGATATATTATTATTGGCGTACATACGAATATCAACTCGCTCTTGGAATTCAGAACCTGGCGATTGCGGAACAGATGTCCAAGCAGCGGAAGCTCCGAGAGGAACGGGAACCGGTCGTAGTTCACTCGCTCTTCATTTCTTATAAACCCGCCGATTATAAACGGTTCTCCATCATTCACCCGTACCGTCGTTGTGAAGTTTTGGTCGACAGTTCTCGGTCCTATGTCGGTAAGCTCGAGCAGGTTGGAGTTCGATGGCGACAGGTTTATGGTTACCGTGCCGTCAGGATTGGCATGTGGACGGAAGTTCAGCGTGAGACCGACAGACTGGGTCGATACCCGCTGGGTTACACGTCCGAGTTCGCTGACCTGGTAGGTCGATCGGTACGGAATGTTCTCACCGACGAACAGGTTGCCGTTCTGGTTGTTGGCAACCGTCAGAGTTGAACTGTTCACAAGCTCTGCGTAACCCTCTTCAAGTAGGTAATTGATGGCTACATTGATTACATATGCGGGATCCGTACGGCGTAAACCCTGAGGGAAAGGTCCAAGATTCGGATTCATGGATCCTGTCTCATTGAATATCAGGTTGGTTTGTCCCGTACCTGTACCGGCATTGATCTGGAAACCAAAGTTACGGTTATCGGTAAGTGATGTGTTCAGAATCTGGAAGTGAATCTGGATCATTACAGGCGGCTGGTCGATAGACGCTATAACCTGGTAGGCACGTTCAAGGTCGCGGCGTTCTCCGTAAAGAATCATCACGGGAGTTGCGATATATCCAACTACCCCGCCCTGACCGCGATAGATCACGACCTGGGTGGTATTAAGTATCCCCATCCCCGTGATGATACTCCTGACCTGGTCCGGATCGGCATAACTCAGCTCTACATACCATTTTTTAAACAGCTCCCCAAAATCAGCCTGGAGTTTCTGCGGATTGCCAAATATGTAAACACCATTTCTTATAAAATAAGTGAAGCCGTGCTGATCGCCGAGCAACTCAAGGAGTTCGTCCCTTGGGATATCGGTCAGGCTGATTGTAACGGTTCCCTGGACTGATTCGGTGATCATAATGTCCATTGCAGTTTCTTCCGCGATCATCTGCAGGACCGAACGAATATCCGCATCCTCCAGTCTCATGCTTATCTTTGGGTCGTCTTCAACTTCGCCTTCTTCAATTTCTGCCTCTTCCATCTCATCCAGACCCTCGACTTCACGTACCGCGGTTGGTTCGGGAAGGTGATCGAGTATCCGTGTTTCAGGTGCTTCACCAACTCTCTCAGGCTCATTATCTTCTGCCATGACAAAATGATCCGCTTCTTCTAAGGGGCTTTCGGCCCCTTTCAAGAAAACAGCGATTGCCATGCCGTCATGATCAGGTTGTACTTCGTAATCGAGCATCTGGGCTGTTTCAGTGTTATGAGCGTATATCATCAGGATCGTGTAGGAAACGTCCTGACTGACAGTCGCGTTCGCTACAAACTGCGTGACCACTTCTCCGTCAACCCGAATGTCATGCCTGGCAAGATCACCGTTAGCAAGGACTGGACGGGAATTCGGGATTTTGACTACCAATTTGGACGGGAAATTTGCAGGTGTGATTTCCCAGTCTCCGATCCAGCCATCCGCTGTCAACCGGATAATATCCCCTGAATCACCGGCCTCGAAATCGATCCCCGTTATCGATATCCCCTCAAATTCCCCTGCTTCGGGCTTGTCTGTCTCAACTTCAATGATCCTGATATCCTGGACCTCAACTTCTTCTTCTGCTTCTACAATTTCAACTTCAACTTCAACCTCTAC
>DAOVJF010000257.1 GCA_030673355.1 Planctomycetota bacterium
AGACATCTCCATCTCGCAAACCTCGAAAATCTCCGCGTCGAACGTGCTTGTCGACGTTGCTGCAGTGCACTCCCTCACAGTCATGCCTCTGTTATCTGCTCATTTCCCATCCCCGGGTGCCGTTGACAAGCTCAGTGAGACATCTCCAACTGCCAAACCTCGAAATTCTCCGCGTCGAACGTGCTTGTCGACGGAAAGCCTACCCTCTGTGAAAGTACGCCAGTACTCCCAGGATCGCGATAGACATGAACAGGATGAACGCTATGGCTGGGAGTGAAACCAGGAACCAGGCAGTGGCGGTAATTATCCAACCCAGTGGCGAATCTGCCCAGTCGCCTTTGAATCTACTGAATATTGCGCTTTTAATAACCCTTTCCCGTGCACGGTTGTATCTGGTAAATATGACCGACTCCTCGTATTTTTTTTTGGGGTCATGAAGTGCCTGGCTGATTTTCGCCGCCTGAGGTTCTTTTGTCGGTCTGACCCAATTTTTCCATGAGGATGGGTCGTAGTACCCCACCCTCGACGGAACTGACTCGGTGTATTCGGGGTTCGGCGGTTCGTGATCGGGATTTATGTCCTGTGGTTTTCCCATTGTCTTATGTACTTATTTTAACACATTCACATAAGATAACCCGGGTTCAGTGTAAAAGGATTTGTCCGTTTCTCATGTCCGATCTCGGTATCGGGGCCATGCCCGCAGTGCACAATAGTCTCGTCGGGTAGGCTGTACAAAACCTCCGTTATTGATTTAATCAGTGCCTTGCCGTCCGAACGTGGAAAATCAACCCGTCCGACCGAACCCTCGAACAGCGAATCGCCCGCGAAAACCCGTTCCTTCCCATCGTAGAATGAAATTCCTCCGGGAGTATGTCCTGGAGTTGCCATCGCGGTCAGTGTTATTTCGCCTGCTGTGAACGTGTCCCCTTCATGAATTTCCTCATCGACCTCGAACCGTTTCGCGTTTCCCATACCGCACATCATCGCTGTCGATCCCCCCACGGAGCCAAGCAGGAAATCATCATCGGGCGACATATACACTTTCGCTCCGGTCAATTCTTTCAATTCGGAGACTCCGGATATGTGGTCGAAATGTCCATGTGTAAGGAGGATTGTGACATCCTCGATGCCATGTTTATCAAGGGCTTTTTTTATTTTCTTTGCCTCCCAGCCAGGGTCGATCACAAATCCGGATCTGGTATTTTCATCCGCGATAATAAAGCAGTTTTCCTGCATCGGTCCGGTTACAATTGATTCTATTATCATTTGGCCTGGAAATTCTCACTTTTAATAAAGATAGGTACGGTGCCCGAAGTATATCACAGCGGGTTGGGAATTCGGTATAATGCGTGCCATGCGCACGAAGTGGCTGCCGGTTATTACCGGGATTTTTGTCGGTATACTGCTGATATCGAATATTGCCAGTGTAAAACTGGTACTGCTGGGGCCATTCACATTCGATGGTGGAACGCTGTTATTCCCGATAAGTTATATCTTCGGCGACATCCTGACCGAAGTTTACGGTTACAGGGCGTCAAGGAAGGTAATCTGGACAGGATTTTCTGCCGCCGCCCTGATGTCCCTCACACTATGGGCTGTAGGAAAACTCCCCGGTCCTGAAGACTGGACCGGAGAGATGCAGCAATCATATGAGACCATCGTTGCTCCTGTCGGGAGGATCGTTACAGCCAGCCTGATAGCGTACCTGGCAGGGGAATTTTCAAACTCATTTGTGCTGGCAAAGTTGAAAATTTACACCAGGGGTAAGTTTTTATGGATCAGGACCATATCGAGCACACTTATCGGTGAAGGAATCGACACGGTTATCTTCTGCCTGGTTGCGTTTTATGGTGTCTGGAGCACAGAAATCCTTATTACCATTATTATTTCCAACTACATCTTCAAATGCCTTTTTGAAATTGCCGCGACACCGCTGACTTACGCGATCGTGATCGGGCTGAAAAAGTCGGAAGGGATCGATATTTACGATCGCGTAACCAACTTCAATCCATTCCTGGTTTTCGAATCCGAAACCGATCTGAATGGTGATGTCAGGGGGGCACCCGGATAGAAAGTTCACCGGGTACTCACTCAGGTTTGATCTCTGCATGGCAACAGGTAAAAATGTTATAATCTTTAACCGTCCCAATTCAGGGGCGTTAATTTTATTAAAGGTCTTATCTATCAAGAACCATTTAAGAAAGCCCATTTTCAACTGCCCGGAGGTTTAATGTGAAAAAATTCGAACTCTTTAATCCAATAAAAATGGTTTTCGGAGCTGGAGAATTCGAACGTCTTGGCGAACTTGCAAAAGACTATGGAAACAAACCGCTGGTTGTATTCGGGCAAAATTCAGCCCGTGACACCGGACTCCTTGACCGTGCGATTGAAAACCTTCAGGAAGCCGGGCTGGATCCGGTCGTGTTCGAAGGGATTGAACCGAACCCGAGGCTGGAGACACTCCAGGAAGGGTCCAGGAAGGCAGCCGACAATAACTGCGATATGGTCATCGGTATCGGCGGCGGTTCGGTTATGGACGCTTCCAAAATTATTGCCTTCGGGTCTTTCGATCCCGATAATATCTGGAAACATGTCGCTTCCTGGGAGGATGATTACGAGCCTGTAAAGGAGGCCCTCCCAATTGTTGTTGTCAGTACCCTTGCGGCGACCGGAAGCGAAGGCAATGGCGGGGCGGTTGTAACCAACCTGGAAACAAAGGATAAGGTTGGTGTATTTTCCAGTTACATGTATCCGAAAGTCAGCATTATCGATCCTGAACTGACAGTTGCCACACCGCTCGACTACACCCGCGATGGCGTGGTCGATATGGCGATACATGTTCTTGAAAGCTACTTTAACGGTTCAGACGCCGATTTTTCGGACCGGGTCACCGAAAGCCTGTGCATTGAGGTTATGCTGGCATTCGACACCCTGGTCGAGAACCCCGAGGATATAGACGCGCGCGGCACGCTCAGCTACCTCGCCGCGATTGCATTGACAGGATTTATCAATCGACCGAGAGGCGGCGATTTCCCACTTCACATTCTCCAGCACCCGCTGTCAGGACATTTCGATATTTCACACGGACGGGGTCTCGCGCTCCTTCTCCCGAGATGGCTTAAATATGTCAAAAGCGAGAAGCCTGATAAGATCATCCAGTTCGGTGAGCGTGTGTTCGCGATGGACCTGGAGACTTATCATCCTCTGGAGGCAGCCGACAGGGTCATCGACAGGATCACGGAGTGGCTGGAGGATATCGGGGCTTGGCTTTTCATGGATGATCTCGGAATCCCGAACGATCCCGTCCTGTTCAGAGAGATCGCGGAGCAGGTAATAAAAACATACGGCGGAGATGATGGGGTTATCGGCGGCATCAAACCCCTCGAGGTTGATGATATCGTAGAAATTTACAATATGTGCGTACGTACTGGAACTGAGGAATTTACCCCTGAGCCGGAGCCGGAAACAGAGGATGGTTCCGAGGATGAAGACAAGGCAGAACCTGAAGGAGCCGAACCGGAAGAAATTATCGAAAATGTGGAGGGTGAGGAAGAGTAAGACCAATTCTACTTGAAATTGTATAAATCACGGGGGATATGCCATTTTTCTCCAGTGATCAACCCGGCTTTACCATTGCATATCAAGCGATAAATGCCTTGTCCCCGAAGTAAGAAATACTTTCAAGTAGGATTGACCTGAGCCGTTAAAAAAATAATTTTAGTCGAGAAAAAACCCCCGTCGGAACGGGGGTCTGTTTATTTTTATTATAATTTTTCAATTACAGGATTATTAGAATTAATGGCATCGCTTTCTCTGGCGGATTATACGGATCATTGTAATCGCATGAAACCATGTAGATATCATGTGACACTGCACCTATATCGTTTGCCCAGTCAACTGTGAATAAGCCGTTTCCATCACCGGGACCCGAAAACAGAACATCGAGTGTCGCTGGGTCTAATACCTCCCACGCGTAGGTTACCGGATCACCTTCAGGGTCGATAACAGTCACAGAGTAATCCTTGACATCGTCAGGCAACGCTTCGAAATCACCCTCAACACCTATCTCAAGCACTGGAGGCTGGTTGGTTATTTCAACCGTCAGGGTGACTGCAAATATCGAAGGGTTAACTGAGTCGGATACAGAGCAATCGATATCGTATAACTCACCTAAAGAAACGCTTATTGTACTCCAGTCAAATTCCAGGTTCCCGGCACCATCACCAGGACCGGTGAAAACAACCTGTAAATTGCTGACCTTGGTTATGGTCCAACTGTAGATTAAAGTATCCCCATCGGGATCATTAGCGGAAACTGTGTAGGTTAGTACAGAATAGACGCCGGCAGTCGTTGAACCTAATACCCCCTCATAGATAATCGGTGGTTCATTCGGAGGTTCAATCACGCTGACTGTCAGGGTTAGAGCTGATACAGGTAAATTTGTCGGATCACTGACTTCACAATTTATATCATATTCGTCACCAATATTTGCATCTATATCGGCAGCCCAGTCAATATTTAGCGTGCCGGCTCCATCGCCCGGACCTGTATATACATCAATCATTGTCGAATTATCCGTTACAGTCCATAAGTACGCTAACGTGTCGCTCTCGGGATCGATAGCTGTAACAGTGTACGCGTCCGTGTCCGCCGGATATACTTCCGCGTCGCCTGTAACACCGTCTGTAATCTCAGGTGGCAGATTGGAAGGTGTATCGGAGACCGTCAAATCGTACCGGAATCCCGCCGCGAGCGTATCGAATCCGGCGTCGTTTTGAATTCCAAACGGGCTTATATAGTTATAACCGGCATACTCGGCGATTATCCAGAACTCCTGGCCGTCGATCGCCGTGACATCGTCGGCTGGAATCTCCACATGCCAGGTCGCCCAGTTGTCACCCGATGCGGTCGGGGTCATCTCTGA
>DAOVJF010000507.1 GCA_030673355.1 Planctomycetota bacterium
AAAGCAACCATCTCGACTGGCGACGACTATGAAATCATCGAAAAGGAAAGGCAGGAAGCCCTCCAAGTTCTGAAAAAGCGCGCATTTATCGCCTTAGCCATAGCGGTAGTTGTTATGTTGATAACTATGGAGGCCCTGGTCAAAGAGGTTCCGTCGATCCAGGCTATCCCGGCAGTCATACGATACTACGCTGCACTCCTCCTGACCGGGTTTTCCATGTTCTGGCCCGGTCGTGAATTTTACATTATCGCCTGGAAAGCGTTAAAGAAATTAACGGCTGAAATGAATACACTTGTGGCGATCGGCACTCTTGCCGCGTTTGGCTATTCTGTCGTTGTGACCGTGGCGCCGGGTTTGATCGGCGGTGACAGTTCCGCTGTCCACGTGTATTTTGATTCGGCCGCGACTATTGTCGGGCTTATCCTGTTGGGACGTTATTTTGAGGGCCGC
Source organism: Planctomycetota bacterium (assembly GCA_030673355.1). Lineage (GTDB taxonomy): Bacteria > JAJVIF01 > JAJVIF01 > JAPKYR01 > JAPKYR01 > JAPKYR01. The sequence continues at coordinate 451 of DAOVJF010000507.1, forward strand.
GCGAAACATCGTACCGGTGACGCGGTCCGTGCTTTACTTGATCTCAGCCCTAAAACCGCGTTCAGGATCGTCAATGATGAGGAAACGGAAGTTCCGGTGTCGGAGCTGGTACTTGGTGATATAGTACGCGTCAAACCGGGTGGCCAGATCGCAGCCGACGGCGAGGTCGTTACTGGAGAATCTGAAATTGATGAAAGCCTTCTGACTGGCGAAAGCGAACCGGTTTTAAAGGTAACAGGCAGCAAGGTGATGTCCGGTACGATCAACACGACCGGCACATTCGATTTCAGGATCGATCAGTCAGGTGCTGAGACTGTATTCGGTCAGATAATCAAGGCTACTCGCGAAGCACAGGCGTTGAAACCAGAGATTGCCAGGACAGTCGACAAGGTCGCTTCGATATTTGTCCCTATCGTAATCATTGTTGCTGTCGCGACGGCTTTTATCTGGACCTTCATCGAGATCCCACAGGGTCTTGCGGATGTCAATGTACCGCTGGTCACTTTTATCTCGGTTCTTGTTATCGCCTGCCCCTGTGCCCTCGGACTCGCGACACCCACAGCTATATTGATCGCGAGCGGGGTGGGGGCGAGAAACGGCATTCTTATCAAGGATGGACCGTCGCTCGAGATCGCCGGATGGCTCGGTACGATTGTCCTCGATAAAACCGGGACGATTACTGAGGGACGCCCGTCGGTTATTAATGTTATCGCTACCGGGGATTACACCGAGAACGATGTCCTTCGTTATGCGACAAGCGTGGAACAGTTTTCAGAACATCCCGCCGCTCTTGCAATCATGGACGAAGCGAAGAAGCGTGACGTCAGGCCGGGGAAAGCCGAGGTCTTTCACGCCGAAGTTGGTATGGGTGTGAAAGCAAAGGTCGGCGGCACCTGGGTTCGTATTGGCTCCGATACGATGCTCGAACATGCGGAGATCGAACCGCCCGAAGAACTTTCAGCGCGTGCCGACCTTATGGCGACCGAATCCATGACCCCGTTGTTTGTTACACGGGGGAGCCAGGTGGTCGGACTTATTGGTATGCAGGATGCGATCAAGCCTGATTCGTCAAAGGCGATATCGTGGCTGCAGGCCCTGGGACTCAAACCGGTTCTGTGCACCGGTGACCATGAAAAGGTCGCTCGGTCTGTCGCTGCTGCGGTCGGCATCAAGGAAGTTAAGAGTGAGATCGGCCCAAGGGACAAGGCGGCCATTGTCTCGAGATTGAAACGTGAGGGTAAAGAAGGAAGGACTTACGTCGCGATGGTCGGCGATGGAATCAATGACGCGGTCGCGCTGACAGAAGCGGATATTGGCATGGCTATGGGTACCGGCAGCGATGTCACGCTTCAGGCAGGGAATTTTGTGCTGGTTCACGGTAATCTGAAAAGTGTCGCGACGGCGATTGAATTATCACGCGCGACAATGGACACGATCAGAAGGAACCTCTTCTTCGCTTTTATTTACAACATTATCGCAATTCCGATCGCGGCGGGTGTGTTGATACCTTCGATGGGTGAGGCGGGGCTTTTGAATCCGATGATCGCCGCGGTCGCTATGAGTTTCAGTTCGATTAGTGTCGTTACAAGCTCACTAGGACTCAATTTATTCAAGCCAAGTCTTGGTTGAGTATTATAAATTGTAGTCCGGTATAATTGTCGTTAATCTTATGACCAGCACGATCAATAAACCTGAAACTCTTACTCCGATCTCCTTCCGGATACGGGAAGCGACTTTAGATGATGCTACAAGGCTTGTTCAATACCTTCGTGGTATTCTGAAAGACCCGATGGCGTCTATTGCCGATCTCGATGAAATGGCGCTTGACTCATTCCGCGAACGTGAACATCTCAGAAAATTGGACATAAATGATAACGGGCTCGGGATAATCGCTGTACCTGATACAAATCACCTTGTTTCTGAGAATATTCAGTATTCTGGTAATGAACGCGAGGAAATATTTGGATTCCTCACTCTTGAACCG
>DAOVJF010000388.1 GCA_030673355.1 Planctomycetota bacterium
CGCCAAGTTGTAATGCATCCAGACGGTTAGTGCGATTCCAGCGATTATTAGAAGCGATACCCCGATTTTCGGCCGCGCCCAGAGAATCCAGGCCAGGAATAAAAGACCCGATCCAAAGGCAACCGATTCCCAGACGCTCCCGATCGCTTCGTTTACTTTTACCTGCCTTAAAATGAAACTGTAAAGGCATCCCATTAATCCGCACCAGGTGAAGTAAATACCGATCAGAAGTGTGGTCATGAATACGGAAGATGGGATTTCCTGGGATCTTGTGGCGTCCATGATCAGTCTCCTTGCAGATATGCGACAGTATTGTGTATTACGTTGCATAATATACACTGAAATTTTCGATTTGTCAACCCTATTTGCAACAAAAATGAAAGAATTGTACCAAATATGCGACGGTGGAATTTGTATGGCTTTTCGCTTAAATGGTAATAAGGGATTATAATATCCACATCCCTAGAAGGAGTGACTTACTACAATGGCGAGGAATCCCGACTGCATTTTCTGCAGGATAATAACCGGAGAAATCCCAAGTGAAATTATATGGCAGGATGAAAAACACCTGGCATTTCTTGATATTTTCCCACTGCGCAGTGCACAGACAGTTGTCATCCCGAAAGACCACCTGCCGTCATCGATTTTCGCATTGCCCGATGAAGCTTATACCGACCTGATGTCCGCCGGTAAAAAGGTTGCCATGCTCCTTGAGGAAAAGCTCCATGCCGAGCGAACCATGATTGTCGGGGAGGGACTTGAAATCAATCATGTGCACCTGAAGCTTTATCCCAGGTTCGTAAATGAGTCGGGGCTTATCCAGGCGGGACCGCAAGCGGTGATTGAGGAACTGGCCCGGCTTGCGAGACAGATCCGGGGATAACAATAGCCTGACAGGACATATTGAGAAGTATTAAGGGGAAGCTGACTTGTTGCGTGGCTGATCCCTATGTTAAACTTTCGTCCCTCTGAGTTGAGGGAAATTACGATAACGGTGAAATAGATATGATTATCAACCTTGAGAACGAAGGCGTGAGGCAGAAAATCGGGACCGAAACCGTCAATGCGATAATAAAATCGATTTTCGACCATATCTCGAATGTCACGGGTAAATATGCAATCGAAACTGAAGCATCCGGGCTGGAGTTCATGTCCACCACCGAGATCAGGGGATTTCTCAACCGGTGCCGCCTGAAAGTATTCAAGCCTGAGGATAACAAGATCATGGCGTGGTTTTACAAGCCGAGCGCGGTACATTTCTCGCGCGACCGGTATTCGCTTGGCGCGGTAGTACTGGATGAGAGCCAGGTCGATCCCGGTTCGATAGGGAAAAATGTCGATCAGTGGCTGGCATGGCTCGATTCAGGGCTCGATCCGAAAGTGCGTCCCGATAACTGGAAAAGCGCGGTACCATACGATATCCCGAACTGATCTCGCTTGTTAATTATGGAATTTTAAACTGTGTGGATCACGCACGGTTTTTTAAGGGCGAACACGGTTGACTTTACTCTTAATCGGGCGGTACTATCATTATTCTGTAATGTAACATTAATCCATAATTCGATTTATTTTTTGGAGATTTACCTTGGTAAATGTACCTAGCAGAGATCCTTCGGAAATTCTCGATTTTCACCGCAAACTGATAGGGAAAATGCTTGAAACAGAAGCTGTTGTAATAGCCCTTTCCGGTGAACCGGGTGATATCGGGATCACGCTATCGAACCCGACCCTCAGGCTTAAATTGACTCTCGATGGAGCGGACACCATTCTGACGTCTTTTGATGATGGGGACACAAACCCAGTCGATCCAACCATAACAATGACATGGGAGACAGCTCTCGGTTTCTGGCTTGGCGAGATCGACCCGATCAGCGCGTTTTTTACCGGGAAAATCAAGATCGAGGGGCAGGACATGGATCCCCTGTTCAAACTGAAATCAATCGTATCTGAAGCTCAGGAGGCGTCCAGACAGGTTGTCAAGGAATTAGGCTGGTTAGACCGATCCTTATGTTAATGGCCCGTGTCTGATATACGGAAGTCGACGGCGGGGAGTGGGAGTAAACAATTCGTCGAATTTAATCGAAATTAATATTATGAGATCAGTTCCAAAACACAGATTTGTAAGATGGATCCCCGTGCTGGCGGGGTATTTCCTGTTGACGGTTATTGCGGCCGGTCCTGTCGATGCCCAATGGTCGGCCTCCGGTATCGTTATCGATAACCGCAGCCCTCTGAGCCAGGATATTCAACTGGTCCTTATGGAGAGTAATCCTTCACTCACGATTGGCGAAGTTGAGACAATCAACCGGGAAGTACAGCTTGCGGCACTTGATTATTTTCTTGAGCCCGGACTGCTTCTCGCGCTGATGACAGGTGAGGAACATTACGCGGGATATCCCCAGGCCAGGCTTTACTACTACAACCTTGATAACAGCCAGTATGCCAGCGAAGAAAATTTCCCTTCAGCCTGGTTTGATGCGGAGCGGGTAGCGCGGTCATACAGTGCCGAATACGGTCGTTACGAGGATCGAGCATCGGCAATAGCCACCTATTTTATAGGGTACAGGGGTCTTCCACAGGATGGTAATATAGCAAATCTCCCCCAGGCGATGATCGATCTGGTTGGAATGGTTATGGCCCTTGAAGCGGAATGGTCGCATCTCGGGGAACGAGGAGGGCCGCAGATAATCGAGACCGATGAATCCACGCCGGATTCTTCATTCGAGCGAACCGAATATGATTTCTCAGAAATCGAACAGGCATACATCGCGAACATGATGCATTTCAATCAGCGTCTGGATGATGAAACTGCAAGTGAAATATTCATTGCGATCCATGAGCACGCTGCCGATTACCAGGCGGTCGATCCGAGACTGGTCATGGCGCTTGTTGCATGCGAATCGAATTTCAGGCCGGAAGCTGTAAGCCGATGCGGTGCGCAAGGACTCGGGCAGTTGATGCCGTTCACCTCTGCCAGGTTCGGGGTAGATGACCCATTCGATATCAATGAAAATATCAGGGCAACATTCGCATATCTCGATCGCGAGATCATTCGCTGGGCAAGCTATAATTATCCTCTTGACAGGATCCTGGCCGCTTATAACGCAGGTCCCGGTGCGGTGGAGCAATATACCGATTCGCCATACTACGGCATTCCTCCATATACAGAAACGGAGAATTATGTCATAAAAGTTGTGAATAACTATTTCTATATGCTTCCGGAAGAAGAAAGGGTTGGGAAAATCCGGTACCAATCCCGGCATTACGAAGCGATCCTGGGTTTAACTCAATAAAAACATCGGGCAGGGGTTGGAGCCACGTAAATTGGGCAGTCACATCATGTCAATCAAACAAACGGCACTTTACAACTGGCATCATGAACATGGCGCGAGGATTGTCGAATTCGCCGGGTTCAATATGCCGGTTTGGTATACATCCCTGAACGAAGAACACAGAAAAGTCCGCGAATCGGCGGGCGCTTTCGATTTATCACATATGGGGGAATTTTTCTTTA
>DAOVJF010000263.1 GCA_030673355.1 Planctomycetota bacterium
GTGTCGCGGTAACAACGAAATCGATTACAGAATCCTCATCGATATAAGCCGCCGCCGGACCTGTTTTCGGATTGCCCCATATCTCGGAGTACGTCCAGATTACACTCCCGTCAAATCCATCCAGTGCGATAAGCGCGCCAATTGATTCATTTACGTAATTGATGGCACTGAAAATACAATCGGGAATTTCATCACCGTTCACATCCACGATCGCCGGGGCCGACATGACATTGTAAAGTGCCGGGCCGACATAATGATCCCAAATTTTGACACCAGTCGAGCCGTTAATGCAATAAACCTTCGTATCGTAAGCACCGAAGAAAACATCGACGATTCCATCCCCTGTAACATCACCAAGACCCGGTGTACCTGCGATACCGTTGCCCGGATCGGGGAACGTCCAAAGTTCAGTGCCGTCTGTTCCATCGAGAGCGATCATGACACCATCGCCGGATCCAACAATCACATCGGGGACATTGTCACCATTAAGGAACCCAATTGATGGGGATGCATGCATCATGTAACCGGTCCCAGCGTCATAAGTCCATAACGGCAGACCGTCCGCACCGTTGAAAGCCCAGATTTTTACGTCATCGCTGGCGACAATCACATCCAGTTTGCCATCATCGTTCAGGTCAGCCAGGGCGGGGGTACACTGAATCTCACCATCGGTTTTACCGGCATCGGGGTCTGTCCATATCCGGGTATCTTCATTGCCCGTTCCGTCCCCGCGATAAGCAAAAACAAAGTGGTTTCTCGACCCAACAACGATATCATCGATCCCGTCACCGTCCACATCGCCAATTGCGGGTGACCCGAGGATTCCATCGAGAGCGCCAATCTTGCTGTCCTTACGCGACCAACGGGCATCCATCGAATGTCTCGTACAGGAATACTCGTTCATGTCATCATCGTACCAACCCTGCCCGTCCAGAAGGCGAATACCGAACCATCGCTCGACATTAGCCGGAGCGCCGGCAGTTTCTCCAAACACGTTCACGCCGGGTCCTTCAATTTTTACATTAAGCAGATCTCCATCAAAGGGGCTTGACTGGTCGTTTCCCCAAAAGATATATTGAATCGGAAGAGAAACATCCCAGGCCTCATAATAGAAAAGCCAGACGAATTCTGGACCTGCTATATGGTCATATATTCCAACCTCAAGGGGATTCTTCCAGATAGGAGGATCCTGGTCATACGTACATTCGACATCGATAGCCTGGTAATATTTGTAAGGTTCAACCGGATCGGTAACCTGGAGCCATATCCTTCGCGGCCCGGCCAAATTTCCTGCACCTTCAGTAAGGAGGTGTTGCCATGTTGTTGTATAATTTTCAGGATTTTCGTCTATTTTGATCATCGGAACGAGCCCACCGCCATTGAACTCGGAAAGATCAAGCTCGACGGTTGAGGTATCATTCTGCCAATCGGTGATTGCAAGTATAATCCATGCATTTGAGCCCTGGGGGTAGATTGGCCCGGTAATGGGCGCGATCCAGCATCCCACAGCTTCCTCCGCGTTAGATGGCCAGCTTACATCCATTTTTAAAACCATCTCACCAAATTTATACTCGTTGTTTTTCCTGAGTATCGCGCTTGTCCCGACAGTTTCCAATCCTGAAAACGGCCTGAGGAGAGTTTCCTTGTTAAAGGCGACATACGGGTTCCGGGGGTCGGGTGAGATTTCATTGTAAAGTTCAGTCCAGCCATCCGCATTGTCAAGCGTACACTTAGCGATTGTAGGCTGTATCAGACACCTGAGATCGTAACCTGTGATTGCTGGAAACGGATTTAATGCCAGTATTGTGATCGTGAAAGTACTTTCAACGGGGCCAGGCACGAAGTCCACGACTTTGAATTTCAGGCAGTCAGGACAGAACGGTGGCATCAGGAAAGTTACTATATCGATATGGATATTCGATGACCGAATAGGCTGGACTTCCAGTTCCACGTCTATCGTGTTTCCCGTACTATCCAGCACGTCGCGTACAATGACATTATATTCGGCGAACAAGTGGTGATTTGAGCTGGCACCGGAATTTTCGATGGCAATTTCAGGAGTATCTGTATCCGGTGTTACCGGTGAGCTTTTCGAGCATCCCGGAATTAAAAAACCAACTGCACACAGGAGTGCCGTAACAGACATAATCAAGCGTTGAATGCGCATATTGATACCTCCCACAGATGGGGTGAGTTATTGTCCATTTAAAATAGCTGATATAAAACCAAATACATGGCAATACTGCCTGATTAAATTATATATTGGAGGATAGTGTTAGTCAAGGAGCCCAATTCTAGTTAGGAATTTGTTTCTGCAAAAAAATTATTTTTTCGGGAATCCCCAGGTGCACCATATCCCGGCAGCGAGCATTCCTTTTAAGAGGTCAATCCAGATAAATGGAACGACTCCAAGTAACCAGGCCACTTTTATCGCTTCAAACCAACTGGAGCCTCCAATTAGATTGAATCCGGCAAGCCAAAGCATTCCAACCAGGAATAATACAAGTAACCCGGCTAAACTGATCAGGAAGCCTGTTAGCACAGAAATCGCAGCCCGATGTGAAAGGAAACCAACAAGCCAGGCAACAATGGGAAAAGCCAGGATGTAACCGAAAGCCGGCGAAAAGAATATTCCAGGTCCGGATACTCCCATGGCGAAAACCGGTGCTCCCATTATTCCCATCGCGATATAGGAGATCACACTTACAAAGCCCCAGCGAGGTCCGAGCAGGAAACCGGCAAGGAGGATAGCTGCTGTTTGCAGTGTAACTGGAACGGGGTTTAAAGGTAACATAAAGCTTAATCTCGCAGACAAGGCGATTACAAGGGCGAATGTAAGTGAAATTGGAATATTGACCGCCGGATTGGAGAGATCGGTCGATATTTGAATGGGTTTAATTATGGCTTTCAATTTAGTGCTCCATCGGTCCAATCCGTTTGATGAAAATGCGTAAAATAATTATACCGACAGCATTACCGGTTTGTTGGTTATAGTACATATTTAGTTAGCCCTTAACAACCTGGGAAGCAGTGCTGAATTGGATCGATACTTTTAAAAATTTTAAGGCTCACGGATTTTATCAATCACGTTCTGGACACTTTCAATGGCTGACTGTCCCGCCTCGAAAGTTTTATCAAGCGTCTTGATAGCATCGCTAAACGCCGATGACGACTCATCGATGATATTCGAAAGGTCGCCCAGAACGTTGCCGGATTCATCCTGGCTCCTGAAACGGCTTTCCGTTCGCATCATGTCCCGCCTTCGTTCTCTTTGCTCCTGGAACAGGTTAAAAAATACGCTCGCGACAGCAGCCAGCCCGAATCCAATCACCATTCCCTTGACAAAAGTGGACGTGTCGCGCCTGCGCAGTTCATGTTTTTCAGCGCGTTCGATGGATATTTCTTCCGAATCAAACTCTCTTTCTACCAATGCCATTTTCAACCATTACTCCTTTGCCTTCATAATACATCATTAGTATCGGCAGTGCTCCATTAATTAAGATACCCCAGACCCTGCAATAGCTCAATCATTTTTTCCGATTCACCCATTGATTTTCCAGGCTTTGTATCACCGGGAGATTTTAATCCACCTTCAGGGGGACCAATTTCCGGTTGATTTTTATCCAGATAATCGGCTTCAAAAGCATCAGGGATTATCCGGCCATCGACATCGGACGGTATTGGCAGCCCGGACAGGAAATTTATGGTTGGGAGAAGATCTGTAAGGGATGGAATTTTGGGCAATGTTGCATCCTGTTTTACACCATCGCCGCTTATCCCTACCATACCCTCAATCCTGTGTGTTCCACTCCATGTGAGTTTGCTTCCGGATTTGATCTCGGGTGGATCGAGTTGCAGTCCGTTCGTCAATCGGTAATCATTTTCCCTCAGCTTCGGATCTTCCCTCCAGAGGAGTAATAAATCCGGCGCAAATTTGACCTGAGACCCCCAAAGGGCTTCCTCCCGTGGAATAATTCTCCTGAAAAGGGGCACGCCAGATTCGATCTGAAGCGATTCCAGGCCCCGTCGGATCTCGTCCCGGATTTTAAAATATTCAGCGCCTGCCGGGATAATACCGTGAGGAAAATCACCCTGCCTGTTGATATAAAGGCCGACCCCATAACCACCCGGTGCACAGAAAGCTTTCGTTTTGCTCCAGGTAATGTCCTCCATGAAAGGGATCGCTGAAATTTTTTCTATCAGCTTATCCTTGGTGCGGCCCATTAACCGGTTGATCAGGTTTCTCACACCATGCGGGGTATGTTTCTTAGCGAGGTAGAGAAGCCTGTTGGCCAGTGACCCGACAACCGCTTTCGATGCCTGGCGTGTTCTCCCTGTCTCGCCGGTTGTATAGAGGTAGCCATTTTCCTCGAGCCAGCCTGTCAGGAATGCATCTTTGCCTATCGCACCCGTTAATGGCCCCGATCCGTGATCACTGACAATAATCACCCAGCCGCCGTCCCTTTCGATGATATCAAGACATTCGCCTAGAAACGGATCGATTGCCTCGTAAATTTTAACGAGGGCCGTTCTGTATTCATGGGGAACATTTTCGTCAGGATCATAATCCGGGTGGCCGGTGTCAAAATATCTTGAATAAAAATGCGGCACAAGGTCGGTAGCCTGGAAAACGAGAAAGAAAATACCCCAGTCGGGAAATTCATCCATCGCGAATTTCCCGAGTTCGATAGCCCCGCTTGTTAAATCAAGAAGCCTGGCGTGGAGAGTTTCTATGGTTTCACCGGAAGTCGGGTCAACATCATCGAGGAAGTCAAAATCATTAAGAAGCCTGTCACGATAAGCATGCGGATAAATAAAATCGCTTTCGGCGGATGGAGTACCCAGCCCTGAAA
>DAOVJF010000486.1 GCA_030673355.1 Planctomycetota bacterium
ACCACGCCATAGCTTTAGCGACGGCGGAACGCCGCCTTCGGGACGGCGGGAAGTTTTACGGCTTGACATGATGTACCCAGGGGAGTCTGCCAAACCCAGTCAATGCCGGGGCAAGTCAGCGATCGATATCACATGGTCGCTCGGGCATTAAATTGTCTTATCGCGCGCCGGGTTCCAGAAAAATATCAAAAAAAAACGGAGGAATACAACAAGGCACACAAAGAAAAACCAGGGACAACGGCTGGAAGCGGTCGGCTCATGTCATCCGATAGCTGAAAGCTAACGGCACCCGCCTTTCGGGGAACGGAAAAAAAATAGAAGCCCTCCAAACTCGCTTCCGGGTTCGTTAAAGCTTTGCGAGATCATCGTTGTGCTCTGTTATTAATCTAATCCATAAATCTGTCTTGGCGCGAGATATTCGGGAAATTTATCCAACAGGGATCGACGGACGATATAACAAAAATGGCAGGCGCTGACAAAATTTTCATCGTGCTTTACATCATATTTTTTTGCCAGAAGAACTGGTCCACCTTTAAGTAATGGACCACAGATCGGGTGTGATTCGGCGTCATAATTCTTAAACAACTCTGATAGCGGTATCTCAAACATATTGCCGATTACCAGTCCCTGACAGAGATGAACATATCCATATGGGTCAATGTGAACTCTTTTAGGATTCCTGAGATCCTCCTCAGTGCACTCTATGAATTCATCATATTTCTTTCCTGGAAATCCTTCTGTTAGTTTCTCAACTGCTCTTCCCTTAAGTAAAGGTCCCCCTCCGATAACTGGCTCTCCTTTGTGTTCTGTGCTCTCTGTATCAATCTCAGGCTTCTCAATGTAAATCGAACCAACCGGCATTCCAAGTTTTTCAGCCGCGGCTAAAGCAATTTTAGCTGGTGTATCTTTCTCCTCCCCATAATGAAATGTGTCGTCACTTATGCTCAAATCGGATATTTCCAGTTCACGCAGGGGACTTAGCCAGAGTTCGGCATCTTCCTCAGACGTTGCCCAGTAAGCATTAGTCACAATCCCGGTTTTGAACCCCATTTTCTGGGCAAGTTTGATTCCCTCAAGCATTACGGGGTAAAACAGAAACGGCTCACCGCCTTCAAAATATACCCATTCTATCGTACCAATTTTAATCAATTCATCGAGTGTCTCTTTTATTTTATTTATAGTAAAAGTACCCTTTGCGTATGGACTGCTATACACAAAACAATGGTCGCATTCCATGTTGCATGCATAGGTCAAGAGAAAGTGAATTCCGGTTAGGAAGCTGATGCTCATTTAATTAGCTGATACCTCATACTTATTATAAATCAACAACACTGATTTCTGCAAAACCGTCAATGAATCCTGAGGTAGGAATCTGTCTCTGGGGCCACGCCGGATTCCCGGGGCAGACTCAAAAAGAGGACATTCTCACATTGCTGCAACAACCAGCCGTTTCATCTACCTCGCCTGTGAAATAGATGATATAATGCCATTTTGTATATTAACTTTCGGAGGTTCCAATATGAATAAAAAATTCTTCCTATCATCGGTGATACTGATTATTACAATGTCCGTTTTACTGGGTTGCCAGTCTAATCCGGCAAGTCCGGATACTGGAAACCAGCCTGATCAGTTGGGGAACCAAAGACAGGACGCATCGGCTCACCGCATGAACCTGGGTTCATACCTAATTGAATTCAACAAGGAAAACCTTACAGCAACACCGATCCCCCTCAGGTCGAGCGAACTGCATCTGAACCTTACGAAAATTTTTGTAAATACGATGGGTTTATCGGTTCAGATCGAGCCAGGCGAATCCGATCCTCCGAACGGATTGTTCGCTGTCGATTTTACGCTTATTCATCCACTCCCCGAGCATCCGGAATTTTCAGCTTTTGATATCAAGGGGATCGTGATGGCGCCCGGTACGCTTGCAATCGGTTCGCTTATTTTTTCCGATATCGATGAAACCCGTGTAGAGAACGCCGACGGATATACCCGCTGGTGGAATCCAACCGAATTCACGGAACCGGGGATTTTCGGCTATACGGACGGCTTATTCACAAACACGACATCGAATGTACTGACCGCGACGGTGAATCCATACAAGTATTTTGCCGACATACTGGATCATTCGAGCGGCATGCAGCCTGTTTATAATGAACCTCTCACAGACGAAATGGGGAGGGGCGTTTTTTCCGATGGAAGCACGAACACGCGACGTTACCTGATTCAATTCCCGATGGACCCCGGTCCGGTTGTTGTTTTTGGATATGTGATAGACGGTTCCTGGGACATTCCCGATCCGAATCCGCCCCTGGAAGTACCGGATGATTTCCCCATCGCGGCAAACCAGCCCGAGGCATATCATGTTGCGGTTGCTGAAAAAGTAAACACGTTGTTTTACGACACGGAAACAGACCTTGCCGGCGGTGTCCTGAGAATACAGGCGAATGTCCATGACTGGCAGGGACAAAATAATGGTGATATCGCATCGGAGGTTGACGCGGTCAGGGTCTTTTCACCCGGATTATTTAACGGCGGGGCAGATGTCGATTACGACTCTCAAACCGCAGTCAAGACGATCTATAAGGCCGACCTGACAGGTATCGCGGATCCAACCAAAC
>DAOVJF010000584.1 GCA_030673355.1 Planctomycetota bacterium
CTGCTAGAAGTTCGATCGCGCCCCCAACAAATTTAGCGAGGATCGGATGCGACAATTCGACAAGGAATAAAGCGATTATTACACCCATCGGAGCCGCGATCAGCATGGCGATTACGGTCGAGACGAGTGTTCCGTAAATTGTACTCGCCGCTCCGAATTCACCGGCTACCGGATTCCAGGTGTTGTCCCAGAGAAAACGCCAGCCGAATTCTTTAATCGAGGGAAGGGAATTGACAAGAAGGACGGTAGCGATCGCGAGCATTATTATGATAATTGAAATCGCGCCGGCCATCGAGAGCAGTCGGAAGGCCTGATCGGGTATGTTTGTTCGCGATGTATTCTCGGATTTATTCACGGGATTTTATTACCAGTACTTCAAATGGAAAATTTACCAGAGCAGTGTGAAGGATGTGTTAAATAAATGTTACGATTCCATGACAATGGGAGATAATATTTGTCATGAAATTGACACATTCCCATCACGAATTGATAACAGTCGCGTGTTAAAGTGTAGAATGAAATTCAGGTGACTCGAATGAAAAAATTAACCTGGTTTGTTATTTCATGCTTATTACTGGCTGGGATTCCGGCCAGCGGGTGTGATTCGTCCCAGTCAACGAGGATCTCCTTCACCGGTGCGGGAGCGTCGTTTCCATACCCGATCTATTCCTACTGGGCATATATCTATGAAGAAGTTACAGGTGTCGAGATCAATTACCAGGCGATTGGATCGGGCGGAGGAATATCGGTGATCAAGGGCGGGCAGGTCGATTTTGGCGCATCGGACAAACCTCTCGAAATTGATGAACTGGACGAGGATGGGCTGATCCAGTTCCCGATGCTCATCGGCGGTGTCGTGCCTGTGGTAAATGTTCCAGGGATCGGTCCCGGAGAATTAAGGCTTTCCGGCGATACACTCGCGCGACTGTTTCTTGGTGAGATAACGAACTGGAGCGATCAGGAAATCCTTGTATTCAACACTGAAATGGAACTTCCGGATCTGGATGTGACCGTTGTGCATCGCGCGGACGGATCGGGTACCACATGGATTTTCTCAAATTACCTGGATAAGGTTTCATCTGTCTGGGGAAACAGGGTAGGGGTGGGGAAATCGCTCGACTGGCCGGTCGGACTTGGCGCGAACAAGAACGAGGGGGTCGCGCAGAATGTCATGACAGTGCCCGGTTCGATTGGATATGTCGAGTACGCATACGCGCATGAAAACGATATGACTTATTGCGCGCTTCAGAACAGGAACGGGCGATTCGTTACCCCGACCATAGAATCATTTAAAGCGGCCGCCGCGAATGCCGACTGGGGTAATGCTCCGGGATACTACATGGTCCTTGTCGATCAGCCCGGAGACGAGTCGTGGCCGATAACCGGCGCAAGTTTTATTCTTATAGAAAAAGACCAGGATGATTACGATAAAGCCCGTGGCATGCTGGAATTTTTCGACTGGTGCTTCACACACGGACAGGACAGGGCAATCGAACTCGATTATGTGCCGATTCCGGAGAATGTGGTCGAGATGATTGAAAACACCTGGGCTGATGAGATCACAGTCGGCGGGGAGGTTGTTTGGGAGTAAAGCTGTATCAGAGCCCCGAATGTTAATGAGGGGTCTGCCAACTGGTGTTTTGGAACCTGGCAGACCCCTCATTAACATTCGGGGCTCTGATACATTCAGGGCTCTGATACTAGAACC
>DAOVJF010000046.1 GCA_030673355.1 Planctomycetota bacterium
ACACACCAGGATTGTAAAACACCACGAACGGGTGATCCTGGGTTCCGGAATCGAATGGATCACCGTATGCACCATCGCCATCGAAATCCCAGTCCCAGCTCACAATGCTAAAGCCATCCTCGTCCTGGTCGTACGATCCGGAAGCGTCGAATTCGAGCGTGTCACCGGCGTATAAGATTCCGGGGGTCTCAAGCGTCGCTACCGCGACAGGAGGAAGGTAGGGAATGTCGCCAAGGACTTCACAATCGAATCGGAAGAACGCGGTAAGTGGTCCGTCGGCCGACGGAATCTCTGGAAGCCCGTTCTTGTAGTCGTATTCATTCGACTCGGCGATTACCCAGTAATAATGGTTCTGTGAGGTTGTCAGAGGACCTGCAGTAGCCTCAATATGCCACGTTGAATAATGATCCCCACCTGGCGAGGCATGTGCATCGAAATCAAACTCCACGATTCCGGGAAGCACACTTGATTCGATTTTTACAATGGGTGGTTGTTCTTCCCAGGCGAAGATGTCGATGTCGAGAATCAGATCGCCGCCGGAACCTTCTTCCTCGTCGTACCAGATATCCGACGTCTGAGTGACGGAAACGGCGATAGCTTCATCGCGGTGATATGGTGTATAGCCGCCGGGCGGGTTTGGTCCCTGTTCTTCCCAGCAGCAGACAACCGCGTATCCGAATTTCAACCCAATGCCATTGGGGAGAAGCGGAAATTCAAGCTCCATCAGCCGTCCGTCAGCGGACTGGAATAAACCATCATTGTTGCTGCCCGATGTGAGAAATTCCCAGGCATCATCATCCGGGTCAAGCCCCTTTGCATAATATTTATAGGGGTTCAGACGGGCATCACCTTTAAGGTTCTGGTACCCACCCGGAGCCCAACCGAATATTAACTCCGTGGTGAATTCAGATGGATTGAACCAGCGAGAGAACCCGTCAGCATTTTTCATCCAGACGTCTTTGCCTTGAAGACCTACCCTCAGGTTCTCATAAGCCAGAGCGTCCGCACCGTTTCCTATCAGAACACCCATCAGGTCGTAGGTTAGATACTGGTTGATCCCCGGAAACGGGTGATAGATATGGAACTCGACATCCACACCGAGAAAAGTGGGATCGTCTTCATGGAGCACAATCGAGCTGAATGTGATCCCGTTCGGCGGGGCGACCATTAAGTTAAGGAAAGGAACGACGTTTACCGTGTAACTCGCGGTTCTATCCTCCACAGCCTCGAAAGTACCGGCTTCGATATCGAAGTAGATATCGTAGTAACCCATCAGGAAAGTATTCGTACCGGGTGTTGAGGAGTTAACGTGTGTAAGTCCGGGCTGCTCCCCGATTTCATTCGGCGCCATGGGGTTACTCCCACCGGATGAGCAGGAGATAAGCAAAACCATTACAATAATTATTGCAGGAATAAAATTACCGTATTTCATTTTTTGCCTCCACAGTCAGGAGTAGTAGTATCCAGAAACATATTACCAAATCCAAACAGGTAATTCAGCTGTCAAATATATAATAACATATTTTTTCAACTTCAACAATATATCAGTAGCCGGGCGCCGTTTCAACTCCTCAGGATCATTAACCAATCCTTCCCTCACAGGATAGTCATGAATATATTACTGCTTGTTCACCTTATTTAGTGTAAAATTGACGTTAATGATTATACCGATCAGATGTTCATACAAATTTCGGGTTATAAGGAGCTGGATCATGTTCAGGAATCACACAGTATTTGTTGCCGTTATCCTGCTACTGGCTGTATTAATTTGCGGATGCGGTAAGGACCCTGCTTTACCATCTGTGGACCCGGACCAGACATCCAATGCCCAGGACACGCCAGCAGATGGGCGAAACCATACGCTTCTTGGCTTGTACAACATAGTAATCGATACGGGAACCTGGGAGATGGATGTCGTTCCGGTAAGGACAACCGACATCCATTTGAACCTGACCGGTGTGATGAACGCAACGTCAGGGATGTCAATAGCACTTGTACCAGCCGAGTGTGATTTCCCCACCGGCTTGATTGTATTCGACATGACCCTCACCCACCCGATTGCCGATGCGCTTCAGTTCACAGCATTCGATATGAGGGGAATCATGATGACTCCCGGCTCACTCGTGGTTGACGATGTGACATTTGCCGACTTCGATGAAACCCGGGTTGAAAATGCCGATGGTTACTCACGCTGGTGGAATCCTACAGAGTTTACCACCCAGGGGATTTTTGGTTATACGATAGGAAACATCGCGTACGGCCCGACCAGTGGGCTTACAGCCACTGTAAATCCATACAAGCTATTTGCAGACATCCTCTATCCCAACAGCAACCTGGGTCCTGTGGGAGCCGAGCCTCTCGACAGTCCGAAGGGACGCGCGGTTTTCTCATCGGGCGAATCCAATACCCGACGATATTCGATGAGATTCGAAATGAATCCGGGTATCAATATTCTTTATGGGTACGCAATAGACTGCTGCTGGGATATACCAAACCCGAACCCGCCTGATAATGTGCCGGCTGATTTCCCTTTTACCGCTAATAGCAACGAAGCTTTCAGGATCGCCTTTCCACCACCGGTCAGCTCTCTTTATTACGATTCAGAATCGGGTTTGAGTGGTGGGGTTCTGCGATTTAATATTAATGTGCATGACTGGCAGGGCCTTGATACCGGGCTGATCCAAAATGAAATCGCGAGCATCACTCTGAAATCTCCCGACCTTCTCACCTCTGACTATCTGCCGGTTTTTGTTGAGGAAGATGCTTACAGGGCAATTTACGCGGTAGACCTGACTGGGCTGGCGTACCCATCGAGGGCCGGGCTCAACCAGATTATCTGCGAAGTGGTTTCATCGGATGGAACGACGTACAAGCAGGCTGTCCCACCCGCACCGGAAATCCCGGTCTCCGCATACCACGTTTTGGGTGTTGAAGTAATCGATCCGGAATGTGACGCCGATACCAATAACGACTGGACAGAAGCCTCTCCGATTACACCCGGGGAACCGATCATCGACCAGTTATGTGGGACCACAGATTATAAAGACTTCTATCAATTTACAATCGACCCGGGATTTGAAATTACGGGCGATCTAAGATTATTCATTGACATTGAGCCGACCAACCTTGGGATCTTCATCGACGATCAGACGATGGTGGCGGAAGACAATGTAAGTTCCGGAGTGGCAACGATAAACCTTGACGATCTCGATCTCCTTCCAGGGAGTTACTATGTCAGGGTTTGGACATCCAATACTTCCGATGTGGCTCCATATTTACTCGAAATGACAGGGGATTTTGTAGATGTGACACCTCTTGATCCTGTGGAGATTACTCCTGACGGGCTGTACTGTGATCCGTTGATTATTTATTATCACGAAAACCACCTGTACATGACGGGATATGCCGCTACATGGGTCTATGACGTGACTGATCCATCCAATCCAACCCAGATCAGTGATAGCCCGATAAGGGTTACTACTGTCACCTGTTTTCAGTATCCATACCTGTACTACCTTGAAAACGGGCCTGTCATGGGTGATGAGCAGGTTTCGATAATTGACTTTACAGATCCTACAAGCCCGGTGGAATATGTAGGGATAATCACCTATCCGCAAATGAACACAGCTGGAATCCAAGTATATGCACCTTACCTCTATGTGACAGTCAACTCCAATGTCATCATCTATGATATCGGCACATCACCAACATCGCCAGTCGAGGTTAATACTATTGGTATTACCGGGGCAGGCCAGTTGCTGGAAGTCCTTGATCCGGACGGCCCCAATACCAGGTTAATTGTGGGAACCTGGAACGATATTTACAGTTTCAATATTGAAGATCCCTTGTTAATCAGTGCGACAGGATTCTATACCTTCCCATCAGGCGCACCCAGAGATCTTGATGTTCATGGTGAATACATTATCGCTTCAGTAGAAGAAGTGGGGGATGGATGGCTGTATGTTTTCCAGCAATATACAAACACGATTGGGTTCAAAGGATCAGTGGATATTCCCGGTACTGGCAGGCACCTTGAAGTAAACTGGCCCTATGCTTATATAGGCGATGGCCCGGAAGGTATGACAATCTGCGACATGACAACAACAACCAATCCATCGCATGTGTCGACAACGGGATTGATCGGCGATGGGATCGATCTGGCAATAAATGATGACTTTGTTTACATCATTCCCTGGAATGGGGGAATGCAGGTCATTGATGTCAGCATCCCTGTATCACCTGCACCGGTTGCCCGATTGCAGGTCATTAATGCATCAAATTCGTTTGTCCGGAAGGATGAATACCTGATCGTGGCCGAAAGAGGCCAGGGATCTTTCGCCGCGATCAAGGTGCTGGATATTTCCAATCCGCCAAATTTCCAGTTTGCCTATGAAATGTACCCGGGATTCAGGCCATCCAATTTAGCCATAAACGGCAACACCTTGCTTGCCAGCTGCCAGGACAAGAGCTGGGTAACCATGGATGTAACCGATCCGCAGAATATTATTCCCAAGAGCCAGACTTTCGAAAGTGATTTCATATATGAACTCGCCGCCATGAACAATGCCGCATACATTCACATGAATGCGGTTGGGTACCCGATGAAAATTTACGATATCGCAGACCTTACGAGTCCAATTTATAAAAACACGATGTCCTTCGCCAATGGTGTCCGGGATATCAATTTTGTTGATAACTTAATGTACATTGCGCAGGGGATAAATATCGATATTTTCTCTCTCACCAATCCCTTTTACCCCGCATTTATCGACACATACTCAGCCAATATAGGCGGTTACATGGGTACTGTTATCAGGAATGATTTTCTCTATATTGTTGGCCAGAACTTCCTTGAGATAGCTGATATCAGTACCCCCTCTGCTCCGGTGTTTTTAGGATCTACAGCTTTACCTGAGCAAAATAATTTATTCTGGTACATTGCTGTTGAGGGACAGTTTGCTTATGTTGACGGGCCGGTTGAGAAACTATATTCGTGCTGGATATACCCGCCGGACAGCCCCGCAGTCCTTGATGATTTCTACGATGAAGTAAGTCACAGCGGAAACGGTTTACTTGTGCACGAGGGAATACTGTATGAAGCCGGCGGCGGACTGCACATTTATGATCTTTATTGAGAATCCAATATTGCTGAAAATGGATTGGTACCTCCTGATATATTTATAGTTATTTAAAAAAATCGACTATGGTTCTTGCTCAATTGGTATCCAACATGTAGGATTCCCATTTTTGTATTGGAGATTATTAATATATGAGAGTTGGAATAACAGGACTCGGGTATAGCGGAAAATCATCGCTCTTTCATACGCTCACCGAACAGGCCCCCGAGGCTCCGTCGGGAAAACCCCACCGGAGGCTCGGACGTGCCCTCGTTCCGGATGAACGTGTTGAATATATCGCTCAAAATGAAAATGCACAGAAAAAAACTTACGCAGTGGTTAATTTTCTCGATCCCGATGGCTTTCCTCCAGAGTCAGGGAAAAGCCTGAATACCGAACTCCTGGCCATGATCAGGGGATGTGACATGATAGCACTGGTTATAAGGGCGTTTAAATCGCCATCGATAATGCATCCTCTTGGGTCGATTGATCCAATGAGAGATTTAATAAACTGTTTCAGCGACCTGGTCATCCAGGATCTCGCAGTACTTGAGGGGCGTTTTGAAAGGACGAGTAGATCGTATAACGGGGGCGATAAGGACCTGAAACCGGAATTCGATACACTCGTAAAAGCAATCGCCAGTCTTGGGGATGATATGTTCCTGAGCCAGATTGAATGGTCGAAGCAGGAGACTGAAATTTTAACACGGTTTGAACCCCTGACACTTAAGTCCGGAATTGTAGTTTTGAATGTTGATGAGGATGCTGCATTCGGGAGAGGCGGTGTCGGTGTTCCACCCGATGTGAAGCAGTTATGTGAAAGTCGGGGATGGGGAGTCGGCGCAGTCCGTTTGTCAATTGAATCGGAAGTCATGGAAATTGAACTGGATGAACGTAAAAGTTTCAGCCGGGAACTTGGGATTGCCGAGACTGTTCGTGACAGGTTTCTGGTTGCAGTTTATGAACGTCTTGGATTGTTGTCGTATTACACAGCCGGCCCGAAAGAAGCTGCAGCGAGAGCGATCCGTCGGGGAGACACTGCCTGGGACGCTGCGGGAAAAATTCATTCAGATATCCAGAGAGGATTTATCCGGGCCGAGGTAATGAGTTTCGATGACTATAAAGAGCATGGCAGTGAGGATGCAGTTAAAAGAGCAGGGAAATACCGTATAGAGAAGAAGGAATACGTGGTCCAGGAAGGCGATATTTTCTTTTTCCGGTTTAACGTGTAATAAAAGGTAAATCCTTTATCTCCCCCTGCGACTGTGACTTATCGAATGGGGGGATAGGTTTATTGAAATCCCTCTTTAACTTGTTTCATACCAAAATTCTGGATGTTGGCTTGACTCAACATTTATTTCGTAAGATTATCTCGTCCCCTGGATTTTCGGATTACCAGAGTAACAACCTTCGAGCCTTGTTTCATCAAGCCGTAAAAACAATTATAATCTCCTCATGCAATTGGAGCTCGATAACGCTCAGCGTGAAGCGGTGGAATCCCCGGACCGGGTGGTAATGGTTGTCGCCGGACCCGGTACCGGCAAAACCAGGGTGCTTTCATCACGGGTTCGCTGGTTGACAGAATACCAGGGTGTCGATCCTTCAAAAATCCTGGCGATAACATACACAAACCGTGCTGCCGCTGAAATGCGAAGCAGGCTCCTGTCCCGTAAATTCGAGACAGTAAAAGCCGGCGCTCCTGAATCCGGTGAGAGCGAAATCGAAAATTCTATTTCACCGGCATCGGAAGTTACAGTGGCTACATTCCATGCCTGGGCTTACAGGCTTGTGAGGAAGTATCACCGGGCACTCGGGTTCAATCGTGAGCCGGTGATCTTCGATGACGATGCCAAGGAGCAGGTCCTCCGCAGAATCCTTGCCGAGAGGCGTATCCCCGAAGAAGCCGCTCCTGTCCGGCACTTAAAGCAACACCTCGATCGGGTTAAATCAGAGGTGGCATGTCCGTTGATGGATAACCGCTACGATCCCGAACATTTTGAAATATTGATGGACATATTCCGGAGTTACCAGCAGGAACTTGAATTGAGGGGTGTACTGGATTTCTCGGACATATTGCTGACTGCTTTGCGGTTACTTTATTTACACCCGGACATTCGTGAGGAAATTACCGGTTCGATCGAGCACCTGCTGATCGATGAATTCCAGGATATTAACTCGGCACAGTACCGAATTGTAGACGCTTTGGAGCATCCGGGTCTGAGCCTTTTCGCTGTCGGTGACGAGGACCAGACAATTTACGCGTTCCGTGGATCGTCGGGAGTATTTATCGACAGGTTTGTAGCCGATTTCGGGGCGGCATTGATTCCTCTTGGATCGAGTTACCGGTGTGATGCCGGCATCCTGTACGCGGCTGGATCGCTGATTTCGAATAACAGCAGATTTTACCAGCGGGCACCGAAGCCTCCGGATGATCTCCGTGAAAAACCCCCTATCGGGGTGTTTGAAGTTGAGGATGAAGAGGAAGAAGCAAAAATAGCATCGAAACTCATTAAAAGCTGGATTAATGCGGGATGTGAATATCGTGAAATCGCAATTCTCTACAGGGTGCACTACATCGCAGACGCATGTGAAAGCATACTTATCGACAGCGGTATACCAACGCTGAGGCTGCTGCCTGAACGGCAGAGGAACCTGATCCCGGGTGATCCTCTTCCCTTGTTGAAACTGGCGGTAATCGACACTGAATGGGACTGGGACCGTGCGCTTGGCCTTCCGAGAGACCGTCTCGGGGAGCTCGATGACCTCCGTGTAAGGCTTGCGGCCAGAAAAGACAACGTTCCCCTGTACCGGTTATTTAATCAGCCGTCCAAATTCAAACATATGAGCGCGCTAGCGCGTTCTCAACTTGCCGGGTTGAATAAATTTGTGCGAAAGCTGAGGAACCGTGCTGACAAGGACGCCCCATCGGAGCTACTGAATCTTGTAGTCAAACATCTGGATGAAAACCACTCGCCCTGGAATAAGGCTGAGGATGAATGGCTCGCGAATGAAATATCCATATTGCGGGGATTCGAAAAAATTTCACCTGGGGTAATTCTTGATGAGTGGCATGCGAGCAGTGATGGAATCCGGATTTTTCACGGCCCAACCATTACAGCGTTCCTGGCGGCAAAAATCCTCATGGATTTATGTAAGGAGATACTTGAGATAAAAGCTGAACGAATACCGGTACCTTTCGATCATGCTGAGATCAGTTCCGGTTATATAGATTCCAGGCCCGGAGTCATAATCGGGTTAAATTTTTCACCAGGCATTTTCTACCCGCCAGAGACACTCCTCCCGCGTGCGACATATATAACAAGTGATGGTATTTCCGATCACCAGCCTGAAAATCCCGAAATGGAAGAAAATGTCCTGCTGGTTCTTGCTTCGTTGAATTTCAGTTCAAAGCTCGCTGGCTACCGTCCGGGTGGCGGTGAGGAAGAAATCCTGGTCTTTTTCGACCTTGAGACAACCGGAACTGATATTTTTCGCTCCGAGATCGTTGAGATCGCCGCGGTGAAAGTTCATTTGAAGGGACATGAAATAAGGGAACTGGGGCATTTTCACAGTCTTGTTAAACCAAACAAGCCTATACCCGCATCAGCCAAGGCGATACATGGGATATCAGACGACGATGTCCGCGATGCTCGTCACGCTGCGGAAATAATTCCAAGGTTCCTTGATTTCATCGGAGACGCTCCGCTTGCCGGCCATAACATCGATTTTTTCGACCTTCCGATTTTGAAACGCTATGCCGGGGAGCTTCTCAACCGGGTCGTGCAAAATCTTACACTCGACACACTTCCGTTATCACGTCGGTTGTTTCCGGATGAACCCCACCGGCTCACCGTGCTTGCGGAGAAATTCGGGATTGACACCGGCACAGCCCACCGTGCCCTGGATGATGTCCGGACAAATATCGAGGTATTCAGAAAATTGACGGAGATTGATGAATCGTTCCGGGCGAGGGGTTTCCTTTCAGACCTCCCCTTGATTCTGGCCCTGGCACATGCAGTGGATGATAACCAGGAATCGGACCCTGCATTGATCAACCAGGCTGCGATCCGTAGATTTACCGCATATGATGGCGAGATCGATAAACATCCATTTATCGAAACAATCAAGGATGACCTTACACCCGGTGGATTGAAAAATATCATTGGGATACTGAAAACACTGGTACGATCCATTATCCTGGAGACGCCCGGTAATCCTTTACTGACCGGGAGAATCGAAATGCTGCGTGAGGAAGCGTTACGTCTTGAAGATGAGCATCCGGAAATCATGCTTGGGGAGTATCTCGGGCATATTGCCCTTCTCACCGATGGGGATTTCGAATCCGACGAGGATGCTGTCAGGATGATGACGCTTCATGCAGCGAAGGGCCTTGAATTCGACAGGGTAATTATCATCGGTATGGAACAGGGTAATCTTCCGCACCGCCTGGCAATGAATAAGACGGTGCTGGAAATTGAGGAAGAAAGAAGGCTGTTATACGTGGGCCTTACACGTGCCAGAAAACGGGCTGCTTTAGTCTATGCCCGTCGCAGGAACGGCCGCTGGAGAGGGCAGTCAATGTTTCTGCATGAGCTTCCGCGGCGATCTTATAAGCGTTTCAGGACAAAAGACCGGATCTCAGGAAAATAGGTTTTATATTTGTGACATAATTCACTTTTTCGTGTAATCAGGGGCAGGTAATTCTTAATTTTGTTATAATACCCCGACTGCATTTATGTATCGTCGAATCTCGGTTTTTAGCCCCATCCTGGTAAATTCACCGGGATGCTGTTGTGCGCTGGTTAAATAATGTCTGGGTTTGTTGACCATGGATAAAAGAAAAGAGATCGTTCATCCAGGTGAAATTACCAATGACGTTCTTCAGAATGTGATTGATCTCGCAAGGCTGGATCCAATCGGTCCATCCATGACACTGCAGAAAGAACACCTGAAAAAAATCCTCGATCATTTCAGTGTTCTCGCCCAGGTTGATGTTTCGAACCTGGACCCGACAATCCATGTGAATCCGGCAAAGTTGCCGTTACGTGAGGACATTGTTGTGGATTTTCTATCCCAGGATGAAGCGTTGGCTAACGCCCGTCTAAGGACCCCGGAATTTTTCCAGGTCCCGAAAATCCTCGAGCCTGAGGAATCGGAAAAACGTTGATTATTTAAAGATCATGAAGGGATTCAATGAATTATCAATTGAGAAGCTGAAGGCTGAACTCGATGGCGGCAAAATCAGCCCGCGCGAGCTCATCCAGAAGATAAAAAAACGGGTAGATTCTATCGAGCCAAAGCTTCATGCCCTTAACCGGGAAACTTTCGAACACGCATTCAACGATATTGATATTTCCGGGTCGGTTATTCAGCCGTACAGGGGAATCCCTTACATCCAGAAGGACAACATCTGCACGACCGGTATCCCGACAAACTGCTCGAGTAAAATTCTTGATGGATTTGTCCCTCCCTACACCGCAACTGCCGACAGCCGTCCTACAGAAGCCGGGTTCAGCCTTATTGGGAAAGCCAACATGGATGAATTCGCGATGGGATCGAGCACTGAATATTCTGCATGGGGTCCCACATTCAACCCATTCGACACATCAAGGGTGCCGGGCGGCTCATCCGGTGGATGTGCAGCGGCGGTAGCGGCAGGCTATGCGCCGCTGGCATTCGGTACCGATACAGGCGGAAGTGTTCGTCAACCCGCGGCGTTCTGCGGGAATGTTGGCCTTCGCCCAACATACGGCCGTGTATCCCGGTGGGGACTTGTCGCGTACGCGTCGTCACTCGATCAGATAGGACCGATCACATCCACTGTCAGGGACTCCGCACACGCACTGTCAATCATTGAAGGACCCGACTCTCGCGACAGCACGCTTGTTGACGTTCCAAAGGAAGATTATTTAA
>DAOVJF010000501.1 GCA_030673355.1 Planctomycetota bacterium
AAAAATCTCCGCGTCGAACGTGCTTGTCGACGTTGCTGCAGTGCACTCCCTCACAGTCATGCCTCTGTTATCTGCTCATTTCCCATCTCCGGGTCGAACGTGCTTGTCGATGTATATTACTAATCACCAACTGAATTTGATTGCCGATCAGCCTCGTTTTCGGGTTTCGGCCTTGTTCGGACTGAATCTGAATCTGAGTCCTTCTTAAACGACCGTGCAATGGCATCGGAAACGCTGGTGGTTCTGTAAACCACACCCATTCCGGGAGGAGGACTGGTAAAGAGCTCGATTGCAGCCTCAACCAATCCCCAGCCTATAATCCCGAAAACCATTAGTCCAAAAAAACCAAATATAATATGCCCGCATAATTCCAGCATTTTTTATCCCCGGTTTCCCGAATCCCTGCACTTCCGATTGGTTTTACATATTTTCCCTGTTTCAATTATACACGTAAAAAATTGTATATCATAATTCTTGTCTTGACACTCCAAAAAAGCTCTAGTACGCTTCTCATTAGGTAACAAATCAAAAAATACCCGACTGGAGGGTATAAAGGGAACCCAACTCAACGGTGCAGCCCGAAATATCGGGGGCATGTGAGGCAACAAGGAAGACAAGCAAATGAAAAACATCAGAAAACTAATCATCAGTATTTTCATCATCGCGTTTGTTCTGGGGATAACCGGTGTTGTATTCGCCGGTGGAGAGGGAACTACGTCGGATGATGAAGACGCGACGGTTACAGAGATTTCAATTTCTTCACCTGAGACACCTGACACCACCGCTGCTACCGATGCCGACGATGAAGCGATTGAAGGGTCGGGACGGCCGCGGCTGGCGGTTCACACATTCGAGAACCCGCCAAATTACTACAACTCAACCATAGGAAACGGGCTCACGAGTATCCTGATTACGCACCTTACCCAATCCGGCCGTTTCGATGTCATTCAACGCGGCGAAAACCTGGAATTAATTATCGACGAGATAAGCCTCGGCCAGTCCGGTTATATTGAGGGCGGCACCGAGGTTGAAATGGGGCACGTTCTCGGTGTGGATTTCATACTTTCGGGACGCGTGACGAATTTCGGCTACGAGGAACAGTCAACAGGCGGGCTGCTCAGGGGGATCGGGGGATTCGGGGGATTGGAAATTTCGAAGGATGAAGCTAACGTCCGCGTGGATTTCAGCCTTATCGATGCCACCACGGGCACGACAGTTCTTGCCGCTACCGCCGAAGGCAAGGAATCTGAAACCGGCGTGAGTATTTCCGGCGGGGACTTCGGAAACTGGATTGGGAATATCGGCTGGGATACGGATGAATTTATGGACTCGATGATCGGTCACGCGACACTGAGGGCTATCGACAGCATGGTAGGCCAGATCCTTGAAGAATTTCCGATCCAGGCGCCAATCCAGGCTGTAACGCCGAATTTCCTGATTCTTGGAATCGGGTCCGGTGCCGGAATTGAAGAGGGTATGGAATTTGATGTTTTCCGGATCACCGCTATCACCAACGATGAGGGTGAAATTGTCTGGGAAGAGAGGACGCCGATCGGTCGTGTGCAGATTTCGGACGTTGAATTACAAAATTGCAAGGCGATAATTTTATCGGGATCGGGTTTCCAGGAGGGCGACCTTTGCATACTTCCCGAGGAGGAAGACTAAATTCCGGAATCGAGAAATATCAATTCTACCCGATGAACCTGAATCGTCAGTCGAGATTCGTTATAATATAGTAAAAGAAAAATCCAGGATGGTGAAAACATAAAATGCTCCAAAGAACCACACTAATATTACTTGCTGCCTTAATCCTGGCAATGTCGGGATGTTTCAGCGATATACTTGACACACAGCGCGCAAAGGACCGCGATCTCGGGCAAATGACCGAAGATAACCTGACATCCAGTCTGGAATTCTTGGACCATATAGTGAGTTTCACCTGGGATAATGGGCCGGGCAAGTACCGTTGTGTAGTAAAAGATATCGACGATGCGCAGAGAGCCGGACGGTTCGCTTACAACGCGATGATCGTTCTTGACGAGAGAAATAACTCCGTTGTAAAGTCAGGTCGCGATCAGTTCCTGATTACCGGTGTGCAGAACAACCAGACCATATTCGAAGTCCGGTACGGTGTTGGAATTGTCACTCCGAGAGTCACTCTCATGGGCCCGTTCGAGGGTGAAGAGTACAGCCCGTTTTAGAAATACGGGAGCTGATACTAAGCCGCGCGAATTTACGTAATTTTTCTGTAGGGACAACCCTCTCAGGGCGCTGCAAATTTAAAACCCGTGACAATGTCACGGGTTTTAGACCAATCCTGTTAATTAATTATTGATTCGAGATCATGGACATCTCTTTTCGCCCGCCTCCATCGGTGAAATACAGCGGACATCTCTTTTCGCCCGTCGAAAAGCAGGTGTCCCCCTCAATTCTAAATATGTCCAACCAATTTTTTGTTTATATAAATAACACCCCTAAAC
>DAOVJF010000102.1 GCA_030673355.1 Planctomycetota bacterium
GTTACCGTATTAGCGGTAAGTTCTGTGCTGGATGCCTGTGGATTAGTGAACGTACCAAACGCGGGTGGATCGACTGTCCACCGGTATGTTGCACTGGCACTGGCGATGCGTTCGATTGAGTATTGAGCTGACTGGCCTTCCTGAATAGAATCGGGACCTTGAATCCCACTTGTTTGACTGCCTGAAGGTGTTGTTGGGGAAGATTTGCTGCCTCCCCCTCCGCAGCTTGTCATGATGACTAGTAGGAGGGTAAGAAGTGCGGCTAGGTAGGAACGCATATTGGCTCTCCTTCAATGTGATGAGTAATCGAGTTACAGGAGTGTGACGGGGTGCGGACCATCACAATATCCAGATACCATGTCATAAGGATATACGCAAGTAGTTTTCGCGATTTTTTATCAAAAAAACATGATATGTCGCTATATGCAAAAGCGGGACATTTTGGTGGCTCGCGATATAATATGCCAACCCATTGATTAATTTAAAATCACGGGTGCCGACAGTGATTGCAGCACGGAGTGTTTTCTGAATACGGACCCGGCCTGAGGTATACTTACCGGGTATTCCATATCAAAAATTTTAACTCCGGAGAGACTCTATCATGCTTGTTTCTTTCGCAATGATCCCACTCGACAAAGGACCCCACTTTTCTCATATTGTGGCGAAATCCCTGAAAATCATTAAAAAATCGGGACTGCCGCATGAGTTGACGGCGATGTCCACATTAATTGAAGGCGACTGGGATGAGGTTATGGATGTAATAAACCGGTGCCGTCTGGAGATGCGGAAGGATTCCGGGAGAGTGAGTATAAAAATCTGGATCGATGACAAGGCCGGTGCGGAAGGTATGCTTAAAGGTAAGGTAAAATCTGTCGCGGAAATTTTAAATGACGCCTGATGGGTTTGCGTTACCCATTAACCAGGTTGAAAAAATATAGAAAAAATGCCATATTCCATATCCAGCCGAATGGGCTTTGAAAAGGGCAGGGATTCTGGTATATTCTACTTGTTAGAATTTTCACAAGCATTGAAAGTAATGGGGGAACAGACAAATTATTACCAGTGAGGACGATTTGATGATGAAATCCGGACCCGGAATGAACAGATGGCTGGTTGTACTCGGAGCGATCCTGATACAACTGTGCCTTGGAGCGATTTATGCATGGTCGGCATATACTGCGGAGCTGACAAAACCTTTTGCAGAGGGCGGTCTCTACGGTTTTACCAAAGCCCAATCCCAACTGCCTTTTTCGATAGGCCTTGCGACTTTCGCGGTGGTGATGGTCCTGGCCGGGAACTGGCAGAAAAAAGCAGGCCCGAAAATCGTGTCAATGACTGGAGGTATTGTGCTTGGAATTGGATACATCCTTGCCGGCCTCCTTGGGAAATCACTTGCCATGCAGGTGGTACTTCTTGGTCTGGTTGGCGGTGCGGGAATCGGCCTCGCCTATGTATGCCCTATCGCAGTGGGTGTGAAATGGTTCCCGGATAAGAAAGGCATGATAACGGGACTGGCCGTGGCAGGATTTGGTTTCGGTGCGCTTATATGGGTCAAGCTGGCGGGATCATGGGGTCATTTGATTGGTAACCTGGGTCTTTCGCAAACATGGTTAATTTTTGGGATTATTTACATGGTTGCCGTTCTCATTGGCTCAATCTGGATGGTGAACCCGCCCGATGGATACAAGCCTGAGGGTTGGGAACCAGCGGAACCCGAGGGTGGGTCGGCTACCGGTTCGGTGGAATTCAACCAGTTCCAGATGCTTAAAACTCCCCAGTTTTACATGATCTGGTTTTGCTTTATCGCCGGAGCTATGGCAGGCCTGATGGTGATAGGTGTAATCAAATTATTTGGGATCGACTCGCTGCAGACCACAGGCATGACAGCGGAACAGGCTGCCGCGACAGCAGGTACGGCCATGGCGGTTTTTTACTCGCTTGCCAACGGAATCGGACGAATCGCCTGGGGAATGATCTCGGATAAAATCGGACGTAAAATAGCAATTTTCCTGATGTGCCTGATACAGGGGATCGCGATGCTTGCGTTTTTCTATGTTGGCAACACGGCTATCGGACTTTTCATTATGGCCGCGATTATTGGATTCAATTTTGGCGGTAATTTCGCACTTTATCCTGCGGCGACGGCGGATTATTTTGGAAATAAGAGTGTGGGCGTCAACTATGGCTGGATGTTCACCGCGTATGGTGTGGGTGGACTTGTAGGCCCGCAGATCGCCGGATATTTCAGGGACCTGGCATCGGGCGGCGCGGGTTACGGTGCCTGGATGACCCCGTTCATGATCGCGGGTGCGGCAAGTATTATCGCGGCAATTGTAATTTTAATAACAGTAAAACCAAAACCCGCCGGCTAAAATGTAACTTGCGCATTCTGCGCATGACATTCAGTCAAACATGCATTCTGCATGTTTCATTTGTCCGCTTTAAAAAACCCACCTGCGATTGCGCATTAGTCCCATTTCATTATACTCACAAGTGTTCACATGTCCGGATCAGACATACAGGTACTCTGGCTCCTCAAGGGAGGAGTTTTCATCTGGCCGATATTACTCTTATCGGTACTCGGCCTCTATTTCCTTCTCGATCGCATGATCCATTTCTGGATTACCATTCCCCGAATCAAGGCGTCGGTTGAAAATATCCTGAACGGTGCAAAATCCGAACCCGCGGGACATTTCGCCAAAGCTCTCACGGATTCCCTCAATCAAAATAATCTCGATAAAGACCTTCTGGAAATCGAGATCGAAAAAGACCTGGGTGATGCTGAACGCTATGTAAACGGACTCGGAATAATCTCGCAGGTCGCGCCGCTCCTCGGACTCCTTGGAACCGTCACCGGGATGATCCAGGCTTTTCAGCGTATACAGGACCTCGCAGGGCAGGTAAATCCATCCATCCTTGCGGGCGGAATCTGGGAGGCACTGATCACCACCGCGGTCGGGATGACTGTCGCGATCCCGGCACTTGTCGGGGCGCTTTATTTCAACAGCCGGATTAAAAGCCTGGAAATACATTTACACGGCGCACTTACGAGAATCCTGAAGCAATCGCAGCCGGGGGGTTCGTGATGTCCGGTCGGAGAAATTCCGGGAGAAGAGGCTATAGCCCGCCGGTAGTACCGATCGCACCGCTCATCGATGTGGTTTTTCTCCTCCTGATTTTTTTCATGCTCGTGACAAGTTTCCAGAATCCCGCTCTCGAACTGACACTTCCGGGTAGCACGACAGCAACCTCCACCGATGAACGCAGTGTGACTATCAGGATCACCGGATCGGGCAACCTTTATCTCGACCTCGAACGGATCGAATGGGCCGACCTGAGTTCACGGATCTCTGAAAGAAAAAATGAAATAGACCTTGTGAGAATATCCGCGGATCGATCGACACCGTATGAGGATATCATCCGCGCCATGGACGCTGTCCGTGTGACAGGTATCACAGGGATAGCGATGGAAGCTACTATTTATCCACAGGAAGAATAATTGGCGACATGACCGGACTGTTTAAAAATTGGCGATGGATTCTCCTGGTTGTTTCGATCCTTGTGCACATTTTTCTGTTGTTTTCGGTGAAACTCCCGGACACGCTGAATATTCCGGTCACTACCGAAATTCTGATAACTCTCAATGAGCCGGAACCGGAAATTCCACATGAACCGGTAAGAGAGCCGGTACGCGAATCACCGCAACCTGATCCTGAAACTGTTAACGAAATTACAGAAATAACCGAGGTAGTTACATCAGAGATCGAAGCTGAAACTCTGGGTGATGAATCTCAGGAAAATAGTGCGCAAAACGGTGATTTGGAAAATGAACAGGTGTCCGACGAAGAAATTGATGGTTCTCCGGACGATATTCCCGCAACCATTCCCGAACCGGAACCTGAAATCGACATCGATGCATTGCTCGCGGATTATGCGGCTTCGGTGAAAAATAAAATCCGGAATTCGAAACAATATCCTGAAATCAGCCATCGACTCGGTGAGACTGGAACAGTTGAGGTCAATTTTACCCTCGCGTCCACCGGGGAATTAACCCTGGTCTCGATATCGACATCGTCCGGATTCGATCATCTTGATAATGCGGCGATCGATGCGGTCCGGAACGCGGCGCCATTCGAACCAATCCCCCCTGAGACAGAACGTGAGACCTTGTCGATGTCAATAACACTGGTATTTGAGTTGAGTTGACTGGACATATTTAGCATTGATGTACGTCGGCAAGCACGTTCGACCCGAAGATTTTCAAGGCGTGCGGGATGGAGATGTCTCACTCAGCTTGCCGACGCCACGCGTTCAGGATGCTTCGGGATTATGACCGGCAAAAAGATGGAGTCCCTGAACACGAATCACTATTTAATAAAAAGGAGTGGTATAAGATATTATATGAAATGAGAAAACCCGGGTAATGTTACCCGGGCTTCTCTATAGAAATTTTTATTCCAAAATTATAATTTCAGATCAGCTTCCGTGGCACAGCCTGCAGGTATAACTTGGTATGTGGTTTGTCTTGTCCTCATGGCAGACCAGGCAGGTTTCACGATCCGGGAACATTCCACCATGCACATTATGGCAGTTAGAGCAGTCAATTTTGTGAGTAGCGTGCATTCCGGGAAGGTCATGGCAGGTCTGGCAGACAGATGTATCGGGATCTGTTCCACCGCCATTTGGATGGCACAAGTCGCAATTACCTTCTTCTTCATCTACATGCGTGTCGTGAAGCGGATCGCCGAATCCATGGCAGATCTGGCAGACCGCATAATTCGCGGGATTTGCCGATCCGCCCGGGTGGCATGTGAGACAGCTGAAATCCTCATGTACAGGATGGACACTTTGAAAACGATGTCCATGATGACCACCGGATTCACCATCGCCACTGTGACAATCTGAACACCCGCTGTAGTCAGGAGGCGCACCGTATCCCGCCGGATGGCAGCTAGAGCAATTCGATGCATTATTACCGTTAGCGTGTTCCTTGTGGATATCATCGTAAAACTGAATCGGCCCGCCTAAATGGCATGTCAGGCAGAGTGCATAATTGACACCACCCGTTGGTCCATCAGGGTGGCATGAGGTGCAGTCCAGGCCATGGCCGTGCTCATCATGAATATCAGGCTCCAGATCGTGGCATGAGAGGCAGACATTGAAAACCGGCGGATCTGTATAACCGTTCACATGGCAGTCCCTGCAGTTGGCTTTACCCAGATGCTTTGAGTGAAGCGATCCTGATGAACCAGAATCACCTCCTGATGACCCGGATCCCGAGCCGGAGCCGTGCCCATCAAGGCCACGGGATGCATTCCGGTATAAATCAGCAGGATCATCAGACAAACCCAGCGCGGAATTCCCTCCTGTACATGAAACCAAAATGGATGTTAAAAATAGAAATAAAATTCCAATTAGTGTCGTTAAAACGCCCCTAATTTTCATTAAAAACCTCCAGAATCTGTAGAATCAGGGATAGTGTAAAAAGTATAGCATATTATCAGGCGGTAAACGAATACTTACAAGTAAATTTTTAACCAATGCAGAGGTTACGAAACCTGGCCTGCAGCACCATTCATGCCTGTACTACACCGATGCCACTGCCATATCCACCAGCTCACCGATCGTGTCAGCTACCGGAACGCCAACAGCCCTGAACGCTTCCATCTTCGCATCGGCTGTCGATCCCTTACCGCTGACGATCGCACCGGCATGGCCCATTCTTTTACCCGGAGGTGCCGTTCGACCACCAATGAACGCAAATACCGGCGTCTTTAAATCCTTGATAATCTCAGCGGCGTCCTGTTCATCCAAACCCCCGATCTCGCCGATTAAAACAACCGCTTTAGTCTCGGGATCGTTATCGAAATCAACAAGGACATCTTTAAATGTCGTACCAATGATCGGGTCTCCACCGACGCCTATACATGTCGACTGTCCTACACCCTTTCTCGTCAGACCATCGACAACCTCATAGGTTAAGGTACCGGACCGGCTGACAACACCCACAGGACCCTCCACGAAAATGTCCTGCGGCAGTATTCCTATCTTGCATTGGCCCGGTGAAATAATTCCCGGGCAGTTCGGACCGATCAGTGTTACCCCTGCTTCCTTGCACGTGTGGTACACCTCGATCATGTCCTGCTGCGGGATACCCTCGGTAATCAGCACGACTACTTTGCATCCGGCATCGACAGCTTCCAGACATGCATCTGTTGCGAACGCAGCAGGAACTAACACCATACTGGCGTTTGCTCCGGTTTCTTTTACCGCTTCCGCCACGGTGTTAAAAACCGGGACGTCGTCCATTTTCTGACCGCCCTTTCCAGGCGTGACCCCGGCGACCACATTGGTCCCGTACTCGATCATCTGTCGTGCGTGGAACTGCCCTTCGCGTCCGGTGATCCCCTGGATCACTACTTTCGTATTTTTATCAACGATTATGCTCATGATAACCTCTGTCAGAGAATTTTATTATTTGCAAAGAAATTTTTAAACGCTACTCTTTTCAGTCATCCAGCCGACAATCTTTTCAGTGGCTTCCTCAAGGCTTTCGACCGGCGTAAACCGTGAGCCCTCAAGGATCTTCTTTCCTTCTTCCCAGTTGGTCCCGGCCAGCCGGACGACAACCGGGACAGGAAGTTCGATTCCCTCGATTGCCTCAAGAAGACCCTTCGCGACTTCATCGCACCGGGTGATTCCACCGAATACATTAATGAGTACCGACTTGACATTCGGATCGCTCAGAACCACTTCGAGTGAGTTCTTAACCAGCTCAGCCTGTGCTCCACCGCCAATGTCGAGGAAGTTCGCCGGTTTGGCAATTCCCCTTCCCGCGCGGTTTACTTCGTCCATGGTTGCCATTACCAGCCCGGCACCGTTACCGATTATTCCAACGTTGCCGTCAGTCAGGCGGACATAGGTCAACCCGCGAGCATGAGCTTCAATCTCGATTGGATCCGTATCTTCGCTCTCCTTGAGTACTTTCAGTTCCGGATTCCTGTAAATCCCGCTGTCATCGAAATTTATCTTGGCGTCGATTGCCAGGACCTGGCCATCGGTGGTCAGAACGAGTGGATTGATTTCCACTAGAGACATATCCATGTGAGTGACCGCAGTGAATAATCTCTTGAGGATACCTGCAGCCTTAATGGCTACTTTCGGTTCGAATCCAGCGCCGAAAAGCATTTTCCTGAGCTCGAATGAATGAAGCCCGTACGCTGGATCGATCCAGATTTTCCCGATTTTCTCCGGCGTTTTCTCGGCGACCTCCTCGATGTTAACTCCACCGGCGGAGGATACGATAACCACATGTTGTTTGCGATCTCGATCCAGGGTGATCCCAATGTAGTATTCCTTATCGATGTCGACAGCCGGTGCGACCAGGACCTTTTCAACGATCAAACCTTTCAGGTCCATGCCGAGAATCTGGCTTGCTTTTTCAAAGGCTTCGTCTGAATCCTTCGCCAGCTTGACACCTCCGGCTTTGCCTCGTCCACCTACAAGGACCTGGGCTTTGATGATGACCGGGCAGCCGAACTTGTCCGCCAGTTCCCGTGCTTCATCGGGTGTGGTCGCGACTTCAGCATCGGGTACGGGAATCCCGTATTTTTGAAAGATATCGCGTGCGTGATGTTCTTGAATTTTCACAATAGTCTCCGAAAATTGAATTGTATAATCCGGACCTTATAAAAACCCGGAGTTGAAAATAAATCAGATCAGTAATCTGACTAAATATGAATAAAAAAGCGCCCCGCGAGGGGCGCTCATTTACCATTAATAACCTGGAACCCTGAGCCCTCTGTCAGAGTTTTATACAAAATTCCGGTTCATACATGCGGTAAAACGTACTCAAACCGTGCAGCTCTGAGACGCGCATAAAC
>DAOVJF010000569.1 GCA_030673355.1 Planctomycetota bacterium
CGAATTCCTGCTGTGGTTGTAATGCCGGAGATAGTGCAATACGCGAGAAAGTTGTGGCTTGACTCCACTCCTGTAGCGTTGTGCCCGGTAACCTGGATGGTCAGGTAAAAAAGGGGGAAAGATGTTCCCGATTTGAATAAAAAAACCCGGTCAATGTGTGGACCGGGATAGATAATCACATTATGTTCAGATCAATTCGCCGGGAACTTTTCCACTATCACCTGCAAG
Source organism: Planctomycetota bacterium (assembly GCA_030673355.1). GTDB lineage: Bacteria > JAJVIF01 > JAJVIF01 > JAPKYR01 > JAPKYR01 > JAPKYR01. The sequence continues at coordinate 229 of DAOVJF010000569.1, forward strand.
TACTTTCTCAAAACATCCGGTTCGCGGGTAAGGCACACACGGAAGAAACCTTCGCCCGATTTTCCCCATCCGGAACCGGGTCCGATCACCACTCCGGTCTCGTTGATTACCTCACCCACAAAATCGAAACTCTTCTTCCCCTGGGGAGTTCGAACCCAGACATAGAACGTGCCCTTTCCGTGGTAAACATCGTAGCCTGCACTTTCAAGAACCTCTTCAACAGCTATCCGTCGCTCGATATATTTTTTTCTTAGTTCTACAACGGAATCCGACGGCATATTCAATGCCCTGATCGCCGCCTTTTGAATGGGAAGGAACACACCGGAATCGATATTGGATTTCACACGCCCCAGCGCCTGGACGATATCCTGGTTTCCAACCACCATGCCGATCCGCCATCCGGTCATGTTGTAGGTCTTGGAGAGAGTGTTGAATTCAATCCCGACATCCCTTGCGCCTTCTGCATTCAACAGGCTCGGAGGCGGTTCATCGGACTGGTAAATTTCCGAGTACGGGTTATCGTGCGCGATTATGACACCGTACTTTTTCGCCCATTGTACGGCCTCATTGAAAAATTCGATCGGGGCTACAGCGCTTGTCGGATTATTTGGATAGTTCATCCAGAGGAGTTTCGCGCGCTCGGCGATTTCATCCGGTATCGCGCCGAAATCGATAAGGAAATCGTTTTCCCTGAGTAGAGGAGCGCTATATTTTTCGGACCCAGTAAACACCGCGTTCATTGCATATACGGGATATGACGGGTCGGGAACGATCACGACATCATTTGGATTCAGCACCGCAAGCGCGAGATTCGCGATCCCTTCTTTCGATCCTATCAGCGTCAGCGCTTCGGTTTGCGGGTTGAGTTGCACGCCGAAACGTCTCTGGTAGAAATCGGTAAGCGCCTGCCGCATTTCATCGGTACCCCTGTAGGCGGGGTACTTCTGCATTTCATTGATCTGCGCCTGTTTATAAAGCTCCTCAACAATTTCGGGCGGGGTGGGCTGGTCGGGATCGCCGATACCAAGGCTTACAATCTCAATACCCCTGGATTTTGCATCAGCTTTCATATCGTCGATAACCTGAAATAAATATGGGGGTACTTTTTCAAGCCTGTCCGCAAGTTTAAAACACCTGGATTTTGAATCCGTTTCAGTCATGGAATAAACCTCACTTGATCCCCAAAAATAAAGAAATCAGGGGATTTATATTTAATATTTAACTGGTCAATTTTATTTTTAAAAACAATACACCTCGATTTTTTTTAAAATGAGGGAAGAGCATATTGAATGATTTTATTGGGGAAATCAAGTTAATTCAGCTATAAATCTCAACAATCCTGCCATTCGCCATGGAACACTTTCACGGCCGGTCCATAGAGGGATACGACACCTGCATTGGAATATTCTGTCACCAGCGATCCACCGGGGACATCCACGCGAAGTTTATTGCCCGCGTTACCGGTAAGATGACACGCGGCCTGGATCGCGGCTACCCCGCTGCCGCAGCTTAATGTGATCCCGGCCCCACGCTCCCAAACGCGCATTTTTACATGGTCGGGATTATAACCTTCGACAAACTCGACATTTATTCTCTCAGGAAAAAGATCATTTAAGTTCTCGATCGCCGGAC
>DAOVJF010000472.1 GCA_030673355.1 Planctomycetota bacterium
CTCGCGACCGAAACCTCTTTCCTGAGCTTCCATCGTTTGAAAAGGAAATACATTCCCAGGCCCGACAGGATCAGGTTGAAAAATTGGAACATCCCCACAATCCGGTGCGGACTCGCGATAAGTTCGGCAATTATGAACGGAGGGAAAAAATAGGGGATCAAGCGGTTGGCGTAGAGCGGCGCCCCGGAGAACTGCCACGGGTTCCAGTGAGGGACCCGGCCCTCACCCAGCGACTCCTGGGAGTACTGGTACCAGGTATTGTATTCAAGCACGGTATCGAAAATATTGGTCTGGTTCTCTTCAAGGTCAACTCCGCGCGCCCATGGATGAATCGATTTCCATGTATCGGGCATCATTGCTTTACCGCCCATTGTGAACGGGTACATCTGGATTACAGCCCACACTATAATAATCAGGATTGGCAGTAAATCGGAGTTTGCCCGGAATTTTTTTCCAGGTGATATATCGCTACCGGACATGTTCCCCTCACCCGGCATGCTGGAGCACATACCTCAGAAGCTCCTCAGCGGAAACTTCATCCCCGATAGTCCCCCGTGCCCGGCGGACCGCTGTTCTGGCGTCGGTACGGTGATATCCGAGTTCCACCAGGGCTTCGACCGCCTCCGAAAATTCCTTTCCGGCTCCCTCCGCGCTTTCCAAACCAGCAGGGATGATGTCCCCCGCCCATTCTTCCATGAGTTCCTCGGCGAATTTATCCTTAAGTTCCAGGACAATCCGTCCTGCCGTTTTAGAACCAACCCCATTTACACGGGTCAACACCGCTGAATCGCCGGCAGCGATCGCTTCCACTATTCGATCCCTCGGAAGGTCGAGTATTGCCAGGGCGGTTTTTCCGCCGATCCCACTGATTTTTAATAAAACCTCGAAAATTTCCTTCTCGGGAACGCTTCCAAAACCGAAAAGCGTCTGGGAATCTTCCTTGACCTGGAACGATGTATAAATCCTCGTCGATTGCCCTGCACCCGGAAGCTCAAACGAGGTTCTCGGCGCGACCCTGATCTCAAGTCCGATGCCCATCCCGTCCGGACGGATCACGATAGAGTCGTCGGATTTTTCAATTATTTCCCCTTCAATGAATGAATACATAATGTTTTTCCTATCCTACCGACCGGTCCTCTGGGTGGTTTCTCATATGTGCGTGGGTTAATGCGGCAGCGAGAGCATCGGCGACATCGGGGGGTTTCGGAATCTCCTCCAGCTTGTAGAGAATCCGGATCATCTTCTGGACCTGGTCTTTACTTGCCCGCCCGGCGCCTGTAATCGCCCTTTTAATCTGGAGCGGAGTATATTGCCTGGCGATCAACCCACGCTCGACAGCCAGGGAGATCAAGGCTCCCATCACCATCGCGACATCGATCGCCGTTGACACATTGCGATGGAAATAAACCCTTTCGATCGCGAATTCATCCGGTTTGAATTCATCGATCACCCGACCGATCTCCTTATGAATTTCACCCAGTCGCTTGGTGGTTTCGTCTTTAGGACTGGTTTTAATCAGCCCGTATTCAACCGGGTCGGGCGTCCTGCCATCATAATCGATCACGGCGTATCCGCATCGGGACAAACCGGGATCGATTCCAAGTATACGGACACTCGATGCCATAATATGCATTTTCCCACAGCGGGTACGTCCGGGTCAATTCGATTCCGGTTCCGCTTCAGAATCTTCTCCCGGAAAATCAGCCTCAGCGCCCTCAACATACGGCGCTACCAGTATGTAATCCTTCTCATTGACCTCGATGCTTCTTACTACCACAATGTATTCAGAAATGAACTCAAGGAACTCAGTCTGCCCGATATCGGTTCCGTACAACTCATTCAACCATTCCACATCGTCCACAGAATACAGCGCGTCCTCGTGAATATATATCACGTTCCCATTGTCATCCCGATTTTTGATATCTGCCGCCAGCTCTTCCGGATTGTTACGAATCGCGTCGATTAATTCAGGGAGGATCGCAACATCGGCCCGGGTAAAATACCTCATGTAGTGCATCCGGAAATAATCCTCCCCCGCTCCCGAATAGACCAGCAGATCCCCTGTCCCGACCCACTCCGCAATTAACCCGGCTTCGGCAATGAAAGGGTTCTTCGACCGATCTGATTCGGGCAGGAATTTTACCGAAAAATTTGTTGTCAAAAGCGCGATTATCAAAAGCACGAGCGGCCATGCTTTTTTTATTTCAAATTTCTCAAGTTGAAAATGCCTTACCAGCGCCGGGGCAAGAAAAAGGATGAACCCGGGGAGGTAGAAGAGGCGGTAATTGGTGGAGTCGGGCGTAAAGAAAAATGAGAAAATAAAAAATGGTGCTGCACATAAAAGACCGAGTGTTTGAATCGACGGGCGTGGACGGGCTTTGATCCATTCCACCAGTGATTTTACTGTTTCGTAACCAAGGAAAATCAGTGTAAAAGCCTGGGCGAACCGAAGGAGTAATCTCCAGTACCATATAGGAGAACCGGAGCTGTCATTCCAGTCGCCGAATAATCCTTCAAGATGAAAAACATGCGCGAGATGGAGCTCGATCATCCCCCTGAACGAACGGGTTATAGAATCAAAGGGTCCCTCAGCCCAGTACATCGAGCGTGTGACATATGACTTCTGCCATGAAATGAAATCGGAAAATGACCGGACTCCTTCGAAAGCGATGCCGGAAATTATTGTAAAAAGAACTGCGATCAACACCGCTGATCCAATAGAAATTCCTAAGTTCTTCAACCTGTTCTCTGATGTC
>DAOVJF010000368.1 GCA_030673355.1 Planctomycetota bacterium
CAAAAGTATCAACCGGAGAAAAATCGGCGACAGCGGCGGCCATGACTACTGCGTCAGCGAATTCGGCTTCCTTCATCACAACCTCGCGCATTTCTTCAGCACAGATTACACTCTCAACGGTCATTGCGGAGGGTGGCTTTAATTCAGAAGCGGTGACAAGAATAACCCTGGCTCCCATATCCCGGGCGGCTTCCGCTAACGCGTGACCCATCCGACCCGACGAATTGTTCGAAAGGTACCTGACAACATCGATCGGCTCTACTGTCGCACCGGCCGTAACAACAACTCGCCGGCCGGCAAGTGGGCCGTTCATGCCAAGTTCCGCCATGATATGGCCATGGATTTCATCCAGAGGCGCCAGACGTCCCCATCCCTCTTCACCGCAGGCCATCAATCCCTTGTCGGGGCCGATAAATTTAATTCCGCGATCCTCAAGTACAGAGACATTTTGCTTTGTAGCCGGGTTATCCCACATGCGGTGATTCATCGCGGGCGCTATCAGGTGGGGGGTACCAAAAGCCAGGGCAATCAGCGCGAGTGGATCATCGGCGATCCCATTGGCATATTTTGCGATGATATCCGCCGATGCCGGGCATGTCACAAGAAGATCGGCTTCCCCTGCCAGCATTATATGCTCGATTTCCTGCTGGATATTCTCCGGGAAAATTTCTGTCATTGATCTCCGACCGGCAAGGGCTTCTATGGAAGTAGCCGTAACAAACTTCGCCCCGCCCTTTGAAATAATGGGGATGACATCCACACCCTCGGTTACCAGGGAACGGATAACATCGTGTGCCTTGTAAGCGGCAATACTTCCAGAGATTCCAAAGAGAACTGTCGGCATTTTGTTTCCGATTCGACTTGAATTCCCCTGCTACTTCGGTGGGGGTATATCGGTTGAATGTGCAAGGATTTTATCGCGCATCGCATGTGCGGCTTCGGTACGTTCCATCTCCTTCTCCAGGAATTCTTCCATTTCATCACTGGTCAGGAATTCACCTTTTACTTTGCCATCGGCAATATGCTCCAGGGCTTTCTGGAGAGGTTCCCTGGCTTCGCGATCCAGTGTCCGGATACGCCGGGCTTCCTTCGCCGCAAGCATCGTTAATTCATAGATACTTCCGACTTTTTCAAGTAACTCATCTATTGTAGGTGTTCGCATACTTTTTTAAATCTCCTCAGTTTATTACGAAATTAAATTCTTTACGGCCTTATTTTCGTACGCCGCATCTTTGAACTTTCAGCGGTGAGAATTACAGAAAGGGTCTCAGCGGCTTCTTTCAGCTTTCCTGATTCATTGACAACGATATATTCAAATTTGTTCATCTGCCCGTATTCCCATTCCGAGTTCCTGATTCGACGCTCGATATCTTCGACGGAGTCGGTCCCCCGGTCCCTGAGCCTGGCGTGGGCAACCTTCCTGTCGGTAGGCGTTACGAATACGGACGTATAATCAATCTTGCGCTGCATTACCTGCAGTGCTCCCTGAACGTCGATTTCCAGAAGTACGATCCATCCATTACTCAGTTTTTCCTGGACCCAGTCCTTGCGGGTACCGTAATAATTCCCGTGTACTTCGGCCCATTCAAGAAAAGCCCCTTCGGAAACAAGTTCCTGGAAATCCTCGCTTGAGACATGGGCATAATGCTCCCCAACGGCCCCCTCCCCCCTCGGTTCCCGTGTCGTGGTGGAGATCGAAAGCACGAAATCATCGCGCATCGATTTCATTTCCTCGATGACCGAACCCTTTCCGGCCCCGGACGCGCCTGACACGATGACAATAAATCCGGTCTCTATGCCGTTATCATTGCCCTTGAGAGTATTTTCGTTACCCAGCGTCATAATTCATGTCCTCAAAACTCGCGTTCAATCATGAATCGCCCCAGCCCGGCAAGCAGATCGCGGGACGGCGACGGTTCCAGTTCATCAAGGAATGGCAATGCAGTCTCAACGTATTCCAGGGCAATTTTATTCACATAGTCTATCGTGCCGATTTCTCTCATCGTCTTTTCAGCGAGATCGACCTCATCCCGGGTTATATCACTCTTGCCGATCAACGGTTTGAGAATCTCAACCTGGTCCTCTGTTCCCTCCCTGAAAGCGTGCAGGAGAAGCAATGTATGCTTGCCCTCTCTTAAATCGCTTCCACGAGGTTTACCAAGTTTATCCTGGTCGCCGATAAGCCCGAGTATGTCATCCTGTATCTGGAACGCCAGTCCGGCCGCTCTCGAAAATCCCGCAACCGCCCTTACTCCCGGTTCGGCGGGATCGTTTGAATTCAACCCGACCAGAGCGCCTGCTGTACCGCAGTATTCAAACAAGGCAGCCGTTTTTCCCTCGAGCATTTCGATAACCTGCTCCTCGGTGATATCACCGATATTCTCGCGTGTGAATTTAACATCCCTGGCTTCCCCATCGACGAGTGCCGGGGTAAGTTCGGCATACATTATCCGCTGGATTCCAATAACCACTAGAGGATCCACGTCAAGGTCCACGAGCTTCAAACTGAGAAGGTTAACGAATCCGTGCATGAGATCGCCGACAAGAATCGCGATATCCCTTCCGTATTTTTCAGCCCCCTCATCTTTATCGGATTTTTTAACCTCCGCCTCGATTTCACGGTGAAGGCTCGGTTTTCCGCGACGAAGATCGTCCTCGTCGATTATGTCATCGTGAATCAGGGTCCAGTTATGGTAAAGCTCTACAGCAGCCTGTAAAGGCAGGGTCTTTTCGGTCAGGTCCTCGCCTGAAACCGCTCCGGCAGCAAGTGCGATCAGTGCCGGCCGAAGGCTTTTTCCACCCCTCAGGGGATATGAAAGCAGGAAATCCCTGAGGTGTGGCTCACCAATGAGGTGAGTCAGGCCGAAACCCTTGATATAATCGACAACAGCCATGCGCCGTTCTGCCAGGTAACCCAGCAGTGCGTCCCTGTCAGCGGCAGTTACATTTACTGGCATTGTGCTGCGGTCACCGCTTTTTCTATCTCATCAAACTCCATGAACAATCCGCGTTTGTAAATCTCACGCGCGATCACTGAACGCATGATTTCATTCGTGCCCTCGTAAATCTGATGTATCTTCGCGTCACGGAGGAGCTTCTCGCACGGGTAATCCATTGAATATCCGTACCCGCCGTGTATCTGAATCGCTTCATTAGCCACCCACATCGCGGCATCGGATCCAAAACATTTCGCCATGGCAGCCTCGCGGGTAACCTTAAGTCCCTGGTCCTTCAGCCATGCCGCGTAGTATGTCAACCACCGGGTGGCATTGGCTTTCATAGACATATCGGCGATTTTAATCTGGATAGCCTGGAATTTCGAGATTGGTTTTCCGAACTGAACTCTTTCCTTTGAATACCTTACGGATTCCTCTATCGCCCTCGTCATAATGCCGGTACAACTCGCGCCGACTCCAATACGCGCTCCATCTAGAATCTCCATTGCTATCTGGAATCCCTTGCCGATGTTCTTTTCACCGCCGAGGACCATGTTTTTCGGGACTTTTATGTTGTCGTAACGGGTTACAACCTGGTGCGACGCGTGAATTCCCATCGTTTTCTCGATAGCGCCGATTGAAAAACCCTCCCATTCTGTATCAATGATAAACGGAGTGATCCCCATAAGACCCCTGTCCGGATTAACTGTTGCGAATAGAATGACTGTC
>DAOVJF010000089.1 GCA_030673355.1 Planctomycetota bacterium
GGTCGAAATTCTAATACAAAATCCGGGTTAGTATATCATCCAGCATGTGGAAAACCGTGGGATGCTGGAAATTATTTCCGGTATATCCATAAGGTCAACTTATTCGCCTGTAAGGATGAAAGTGAAGTACCCGATATTGCAGTCGAGCCAGTAGGCATAAACCCAGGCTTCGTACGGTCCGTCGCCGCGCTTAACCTCAATTTTACAAGACGCGGAGTTCGGGTAATCCACATCATCGTCAACGAGATAGCCATTCTCATCATATATAACAAGGTCCACGTCCATCAGGCAGATACCGTCACCCTGGACATAGACATAATATGTTCCGGGATCGAGGTCGAGTTCGTAGACAATAGCTTCATCCTCACCTTCATATTCCAGGTAGTCCGTGAACTGTTCAATTATCTCCTCGTCATGCATTTCAGCGCTTGTGAGCCAAGGTTCTGCAAGAAGTTCAGCGTTTTCGATCAGGACGTCCTCGTCTCCGTCCCAATCCGGATAATGGTCATATTCCTCCTCATGATACATCCAGTCTACTTCAGTGCTGGCCAGCAGGAAACAACCGTAAGCGTCATCGAAACCCTCATAGAATCCTGATCCCGCAGCTTCAAGAATAACGGTTGTCGGTTCCTCAAGTTCGAGCCAGACGAATGGATATTTATCAGTAAATTCATATTCATTAAGGAAATTCCCATCATTGTCGGAAATTACCATGCTGAAAGTAGTGATAGCCAGGCCCCCTTCACCGGTAAAATAGTACCAACCTTTATCAAGGTTCCATTCGAAGGTAACAGGATCTCTTTCATTCTCAAATTTCCCCACCCAGGAATCAATCAGCTCTTCGCCCTCTGTAATTGAGAATTCTTCATACCAGTCAAGTGTATCCATGATGTAATCCCGGCGTGAGTCATCATCTGTGTCACTCACGCGGCTCAGGACGTATCCAACGTAAATTTCCGAATAGAATTCGGTGCTGGTGAACACCACCTCGAATTCAATGTTAAGTTCGGTATCATCGATCAGCCCGAAGTCAGCGTACGGGTAAGGCGTGGCGTAATCAATAAAGTTCGGTAACAGTTGATCGGGTGTATAGAGGCTCATAATAAGATCGATGCACCTGGCGTCAGCCATTGCATTGATACTGTAAAAACCGGACTCCAGGTCGAGGGTAATCGATTGAATATCATCATCGAGCAGGAACGTGTCTGAAACCGTTACTTCGTTGCCGTCTTCTTCTTCCCACTCAATCCAGTTACCAACCCAGAGTTCTACATCTTCCCGGTAAATTTCATCCTGAGAGTGTTCTTCCGGATTACGACTGGATGACGCTTTTTTATTTGCAGAATTGTCCGGGTATTCCACTTCCGCAATTTCACCGTCGCCGTCTGCACAGACGACAAGGCAGTAATAACCGAGATGGTATCCCGGTTTGAAGGCCCATGCGTGCATTTGAACCAGGATCGCTGTACGTTCCTCGATAAGGAGTTCCACTATTGGGATTTTGTCGGGTTCGGTGTCCTGCTCGAGTACATCCTCGTCCATGTCAAGGATGAACATGTCCAGGTCGGCTACATCCATGCCACCGGACGCGTAGAAAATGTATTTACCCGGCATCAGGACGTAGGTGATGAATGAGTCCTGGGAGGTGATATCTCCAATGTAAGAATCGAGGATGTTGTAATCATTGTTTTCAGCAATTGTCGTCCATTCAGCCATTTCATTCTCGATAAATTCACCGGCACCGGCCGACCTTTCAAGTTCCGGGTAAACCGCTTCGTGGATTTCGCCTTCACCTTCAGCACAAAGCACAAGGCAGGATAAACCCGAATCGTAGCCTTCCAGAAATGCCCAGGCGGTTAACTGGACCTCAACGAGGGTCCGTTCATCGAGTTTTAGTTCTACTATCGGGATTTTATCCGGCTCGGTGTCGGAACCAATTTCATCACCATCTGCATCGTAAATAACCATGTCGAGATCGGTGACATTCATTCCTCCCGAAGCATAGAAAATATAATCTCCCGGTAACAGGACGTATGTGATATGTGTGTCCTCACCGGTGACTTCACCGATACAGGAATCGAGGACTATGTACTCGTTACCGGTTGCGACTTCCTTCCATTCATTAATTTCGTTAGTAATGTAACCACCGGCATCGTATATCGGCTCGGGTTCGGTTTCGATTACCGGTTCAGGTAAGGTGATTTCGAGGATTTCGCCTTCCCCGTCCGCGCAAATTACGAGACAGAAGTAACCTGAATCGAAACCCTCCTCAAAAACCCAGGCATGAGCCTGGACGCAAATTTCTATCTGTTCATCGAAAGAGATTTCCACAATAGGGATTTTATCAGGATCAGTGTCTTCACCAAGACGCTCTGCTGTAGCGTTATTGATGATAAAGAGGTCCAGGTCAGCGATGTTCAGTCCTCCCGAGGCGTAAATAACGTAATCGCCCGGCGCAAGGAGGAATGGCGTGTGCGTGTCCTCTTCGGTAACTGTTCCAATAAATGTTTCAAGGACAGTGTAGCCGTTGTCCTCGGCGATTTGCACCCATTCATCGACTTCGTTCTCAATGAAATCGGTCGCGTCGTCGGCCATTGCCGGGGTGGCACTGAACAGAAATACAAGCAATGTGGCAGATAGAAGAAGAGTTCTCATGTCAGGTCTCCCATCCTCCCGGAAGTTCTTCACTCGTGGAATTGATTCTCTGCGGGAAGGCATGGGTAGTTTAGCAGATTTTCACTCTTGTTTATGCACCTGAAGATCAAATTATTTTCGATGAAAATTAATTCAGGTGCGCCAGATTGGTCTGAAAGTGTCCAATAAGTAGGTGCAGAAGTATTAGCATAATTTCTGGAGTCCGGAAAAAATCAAATCGGAGACATATATGAGCTTGAAAGATATCGTCGATGCCCTGGTACCGCCCTTTATGCGCCGGATAAATGACGCGATAAGAGGGGAACGTGTATCGGAGAGTCAATCATCGGTTGAGGGGGGAGAATTTCGAATCGATCCCGATGATTATGATCGCTGGGGATGGCGACGAGTATCGCGGGATGTCGCGGCTGGAGATAATCTCGACAGCGAAGCGCACCGTACCATATTAAGACGCGCGTACGCCGCATGGTGCCGAAATCCCCTGGCAGGGCAGATCGTGAACCTGACGACCTGGTTCGTGATGGGGAAAGGAATCGGGTTTAGCGCGGCCGATCCGAGGGTGCAGGAAATCCTGACCGGGTTCTGGAACGATCCTGAAAACGATATGCGTGCCGTTCAGCACTGGATGAGCAATGAACTCCAGATCTACGGTGAAATTTTCTGCCGGTTCTTTGTGAATCCATTCGATGGAACGGTCCGGATGGCCCTGGTGGATCCCCTGGAAATCAGGGATATAGTCACAGACCCGGATGACATCCGAAAACCGGTTGTATACCTCCGGGAGTACCTGAAATCCGGTCTGCCGGAAGAGTGGATCGATGCATTTACGGGCCATGGCGGAACCGGCTGGTTCCCGACATCGGACGAGCTTGTTAAGGAAGTTATTGACGGGCAGGAAGTCCTTCATGTGAAGGTGAATAATGTATCGAATCGCAAGAGGGGACTGAGCGAGCTATACAGGGTGCTTCCGTGGCTGGACGCATTCGACAGGTGGCTTGAGGATCGTTTGGCGATCAATAAAGCACGCGGGGCGTTCGCGTTCCTGAGGAAGGTCCCGTCGGTGCCGTCAAAAGCGGCGGGTCCGTTCGAGACCGATTCGTCGGGGAAATATGTCGTTCCGAAACCGGGAAGTATTCTGGTGGTTCATGAGAGCGAGGAGTGGGAAGTACTGTCGCCCTCAATCGGAGCGGACGATGCGAAGGAAGACGGAAGGGCGATCAAATTAATGATATCGGCCGGGAGCGGGATTTTCGAGCACTATTTCGGTGATCCGTCGACAGGCAACCTGGCGACCACGAGAAGCATGGAGCTTCCGATGGTGAAGAAATTCGAGGATCGCCAGAGGTTGTTTGAGAATGTTTTCGGAAAGATATTCCAGAGGGTGATTGAGGCGGGAATAAGAAGCGGAATCCTGCCGGCGGGTGTCGACAGGAAAGTCGAGGTCAGTTTCCCGCCGATCGCGCCGGAGGATGTCGCGAGTTTGACGGATACGCTTGTGAAACAGGTCGAGAGTGGATTGTTATCAAAGGATTCAGCAAGGCGGATGATCCCATGGATCGGGGATCCTTCGGTGGAAGTGGAAAACATAAATAATGAACAGCCTGATAAGGAGCCAATTGAACAGGGATAATCACCGATGATTAAACAGGTGAAGGTTTATCCAGGTGATAAAGAGGAATAACTATGAATATACCGATTGTCACAAAACTTGAAGAAGCCCGGGTGGATGTGGACGGTTGCCTTGTGGAAGGGATCATCCTGACGTGCGGGCTTTCAGAAAACGGAACCTATTACTCACCCGAGGTGGTGATGAGTGCGGTTGATGTTTTCAAGGGAGTGCAGTGCTTTGCGGACCATCCGAGAAATGGGGATGGCGAACGAAGCGTACGGGATGTTGTCGGAGTGATCGAGGATGCCTGGATCAATGAAGGCAAACTGTGGGCGACCATGCGGCTTTCGAGGGCACATGACTGGCTTCTTACAATGATTATGGAAGGACTGGTTGGAGATCTTTCAATCAACGCTCTCGGTCGCACGAAGGTTGCCCGTAAAGATGGAAGGGTAGTGCGCGAGGTAATTGAAATCACAAAAGCGCACTCAGTGGATTTTGTCGCAAAAGCGGCAGCAGGCGGAAAAGTAGAGCGGGTCGTGCGGGAAAGCGAAGGTTACTCAGAGGGCCTGAGGCTTCTCGAACGTATCACAGAAAAGGAGCTTGAGGATGCCCGTCCGGACCTGATCGAGAAGCTCAAGGAGAAGGTCAAGGAGAAATTTTTTCGTCCTGATGAGGAAAGTCGAAAGGAAATTGAGGAGCTGGAGAGACAAATTGAAACGCGCCATAGAGCGCTTCTAAGGGAAGCCACAGTCGCGACGCTCATAGAAGAGAGCGGTCTTCCGGCAAAATCGAAGGAGTTTTTACTGGTTGAGGCATTGAATGTGGAAGCTGGTGACGAAGATTTTGAGGTCAAAGTGACTGAACTGATCGAACGCCACCGTGCATATATCGCGGACCTGACTTCAGAAGGGATGATCCGCGGGATGGGCTCCGAGAAAGCACATGATGAGAAAAAGTCATTGAAAAAGTCGGAGACTTTAAAATTGATGGGAGTAGGATAAGAGAGATTATCACTCCTGCAGTATGAGAAGGTAAATTCAGCATTATTCAAGAAAGTGAGGTGCCAGGATGGCGCAGAATTATATCTCGCACGGAGAGGTTATTACTTTGACCGCCGGTGCGAGCTACACATCGGGGTTACCGTACCGGATTAGTAATTTCAACGGCGTAGCCCTGATAACAGTCAGTTCAGGGGACCTTCTGAGTTTCAAGCTGGAAGGGGTATTTGAATTCACCCTCGCCAGCGTATCGGAGGGCGAACCGATTTACATCGATCAGAATGACGATCTGACCCTGACTGCAATAGGTAATGATCTGTACGGGCGCGCGGTAACGGCGTCCGATTCCAATAATAAATTCCACTGCCGGATCCTGCAGAGCTAGGATCGGTCAGAATGAGGAAGGTTAAATTATGAGTCTACTTAGAGAATGGGCGAAGCGAGCCCACGATCAGGGCTTCACCGGGTCTCTCATCAGGCAGATCCTGGCGGATGAGGAATTCGAAGATAACGCCGTTGATGGTGTGATCGAAGCCATGAATCTCCGTGAAGCGACCACGAGCGATTTCAGCGACCTGGTCGGAGATTCGTCAAATGTCGAGAGGGAACTGATCAAGTCGTATGAACTTGCCCAGGCAAACTGGAAAAAGTTCGTCAACATCATTCCCCTTCGGGACATGAAAACTGTAACACGCCTGAGAAGGAGCGATACCGACAGGTTCGAGGTCGTTCCTGAAGGCGGGGAACATGAGCAGGGAAATTTCTCCAGCTACAAGGTTGAATACACCCCGCAGAAGTACGAACGCGGCGTGAATTTCACCTGGGAGATGCTGGTAAACGATGACCTTGGCGCGTTCAGGAATATCGGACGCGAACTCGGAATCGCGGCACAGAACACGGTGAATGATTTCGTTGTTAAGTTTATCGCTGACAATCCGACGATTTACGACTCGGACGATTTGTTCCATGCGAATCACAACAACATTGGCGCCGCGGCCCTTGATGAAGCATCGATGGCTGCGGGTATTACCGCGATGCGCGGGCAGACGAGTGAGAAGGGCAATCCGCTCAATATCGAGCCGGGTTATCTTCTGGTTCCACCTGAACTGGAATTTACGGCGAAGAAGCTCGTTCATTCGGTGCTGGTTCCGGGCAGTTCGTATAATGACAGCAACGTTCTCCATGGAATTGTTGAGGTTCTTGTCGAACCGCTTCTTACGGACGCGAATAACTGGTACCTGGTCGCGAAACCGTCGAGTATAGCGACCATTGAGATCGGTTTCCTCGGCGGACGGGAAACACCTGAGATCCTTGTCAAGGAGGATTTCGACAGGGATGTGATCTGGTACAAGGGGCGAAGTGTTTTCGGTGGAGCGGTGATGGATTACCGCGGATTCTACGGTGCGATTGTTACCTAAGAGTTACTGAAACCCCCCATAAAATAGCTGTTGATTCAAATCGGGGGACACCTCTATTTCGGGGACGAAATGAGGTGTCCCCTTTGTTAAAACCTTTGATTGTTAAAACCTTCGATTGATAAAACCTCCGGGTAAAGGAAAAAAGATGGCAACATTAGATCAATTGAGACTGAAGATCCTGGATAAAAAGCAGGTTGTGCTCGGGGAAAGAATCGGAACGGGCGATGCGGGTAATAAAGTATTCAAACTCAGGCTCAACCCGGTTATCAGCGGGTCGGTGACAGTTTACGTTGACGGATCCGAGGTTACCGAGGGTGTCGACTTCACGCTCGATTACAACACCGGCAAGTTGACCTTCACCACCGCTCCGCCGGACGGGGATTCGGTAACCGCAGATTATGGATTCGCCGCGTTCAGCGACAGCGATCTCCAGGAATTCCTCGATGCCGCAGGCGGGAACCTTGCGCTGGCGGCCGGAGACGCGCTGACATCGCTCCTTGCGGACCGTAACAGGCTGGTTACCTGGTCGAAAGGTGACGCGAAGATCGATTACGATAAGTTGAGGAAAGATATCGCGGAAGTTGCCGTGAAGTTTCATAACCAGGGTGTGAGTGAGGCTGGGGGAGCGGTTAGCGACGATGTCGACTGGGAGGAGGTGGTCTGATGCCTCCGATGGAACCGAATTTTAAGGCTAACACCGGGCATGACGCGCTTCGTGTGTGGATGGATTTCTGGGACTTCACCGGGAGTCTCAGGGTTGATATTATCAGGCGTTCGGGATCGAATGGCGATCCGGCGAAAATGATCGCCGCGGTTATCAGTGAGACCGTGATTGCTTCAGTCCCCGCAATAGTTGTCGACCGGGAAGAGGCTCCATACCCCGATCGCGCCGGCGAGATTCCGGCTGGAAAGATCAAAATCGAACTGATTGATACCGTCCGGGAAACCGACTGGCTGAAAATGAACGATGTTGAATATGAGGTTGATTCAGTAGAGGAACAGGGTATGGGAAATTTCGCGATCTGGGTTGTAAAAGCCAGGCGGGTGGATTAAGGCACCTTCAGAATGAACCTTAAAGACAGGAAAAAGAATAAAAGGAAGTGCGGTGAATGGCACTTAACGCCTCGCAGATAATAAACAACCTGAAGCGGTCGTTTAATGTTTACCTGGAAACGTCGCTACCGGGCGCAACGGTCAATTTCGATGAGGATCCGTTTGAAACGGACGGCCTGGACGCATGGTACGCGGTACGGTATTCGGGATATTCAAGCGAACCGGTCGGAATGGGTGAGTTCATTGACGATACCGGGACAAAAGGCAGGCTGCACAGGCTCGGTTGTGAAGTCAGCGCCTGGAGTTGTGGCGATTCACAGCGGGAGAATCTCGGAGACATGATCGATCTGATAATGGATTGCTGTGAAGCGGGCCTGGTGCCGTTCGATGATTTCGCGGATCCCCAGGATCCAGTGAATATCGGCGATATGAGGATAATCGTCGGGGTAGGCAGCATGACGCCATTGTGGGGGGGAAGTAAAGGTCCCGTGTTGAAATCGTCAAGTGATATCCATGCCGGGAAACGCCTGGCGGGATTTGTTTTGGAAATTGAACTGGAAGTAATCTCAGAGATTTAATGAATTCCGGGAGGAATTAAGATGGACATTGAAGTGCTTATAGAAACGGTGAAGAGGTTAAGCGAGGAATTGTGCGAGCTTGAGGAGAAGCTTTCAGAGATAGCTGAGGGTGAAATGTCCCAGGTGGAATGAAAAAATTTCCCGAGAGGTAAAGAATGGCAGATATTGGTGACATACATGAATTCCGCACTGCGGAGATGACACTGGGTTCGGACGACCTTGCGTTTATTGTGGAAGCGAAGGTTGAAGAAAAGTGGGAGACAGTCTCGTTTCCACTTTATGAAGATAAATCGACGATCCGGAGCCTTCCAACTCTGAAGAATATTACTGTTGTGGTGCGCAGGAAGTACCAGGACAGCTCCCCGCTTCATGCGGCGATCGAGGGAAATCCTCTGACGCTGGTTTTTGAA